>JACRGV010000017.1 GCA_016212215.1 Nitrospirota bacterium | reverse complement strand
TGGCGGACAGCATGCGGCAGAAAAGGATAAGGATATAGAAAGAGAGGCATACCTTCAACGATTTGGGTTTAAGATTATAAGGTTCTGGAATAATGAGGTCTTACAAAATACAAATGAAGTCTTAGCGGTAATAAGGGAGAATTGTTTATATCACCCTCCCCTTACCCCCTCCTGCCTCCCCCTGCTAGTGGGGGAGAGATTAAGGAAGGGGAATAATTATAGCCCTCCAGTCAAGAGAGGGGAAATAAAAACAGTGCTTCATTACGGGTTTTGGGATTAGGCGTATCTCCGTCTAAAAATAATAACTTATATGCTAAATGAGACATAAATCACCCACTCACTTTGGAGAAGACCCAGTTTTTTATTACACCATCTTCATAAATTGCCTTTATTACTTCTTGCATATCTCTCCCTCCTTTCTCATGGGTATACTAAAATATTAAAGGCATAGTGTCAAACAAAAAAACATGGGAACATGAACATGAATTCAATGGTGTCAGGCATTGAATTGTGAATTAAGTTTGTGAAAGATTAAAAGATTAAATAATATTCAGACTAAACAGATAATTCCGGCGATATCGCACTTAATTCCCAATTATCTTATGCGTCACCCGGAATCAACCAGAATCTTCATTGACAGTAAAATATCACCCTGCTATTCTATCCACCTGAAGACAAATTCATATTGAAGTATGGTTTTGTAAAAATAGATCATAAGGGGGTAGTGCCATGACTGTAGTTGATATAGTAGCAAAGGAGTTTCATCTAAATCCGAAAGATATTATTACTCCAGCCCCTCAAACCTCGCATCAGTAATAGCCCGTTTTTTGAAGCCTATGGTCTTGTTAATGAAAAGGTTAGCCTCCTCAAGCCATTGAAGCCTCTGCCGGATAGTCATTTCCTTGAACTCTTCCAGCTTCTCCTTTGTGAATGTATACACGATGTCTATGTGCTCCTGTTTATCTTTGTCCACTTTTTCCAATCTCCTTGAGTGCTGCAATGTCGGCAATATCCTGGGGTCTACACGCCGTACCGGAAAGACCACGTTTCTTTATCAGGTTGCTGATGTCAAGTGGGGATAAATGTGGTTTGATAGAGTATGATTACTCAGTCATTGAGTATAAATACCGGCAGTCAATAAAATTACCATTACAACTTTTTGTTAATTCATTGAATCATATCTCCTCGTCCTTATAATCCCTCATTCTCCTTCTGAATATTATAAATCCATATATGGTTAAAAATGCTGCTATGAAAAATAGTATGAGGTAGATGTTATCGGAAATGTAGGCGAGCCAGGTGTACTGGGTTTCCTTTCCCTTCCTCCATTCCTTTTCTATTTCTGTAAAGTCTGCACCTGATTCATGGCTTATGGTTTCATGGAATCCGGCGCCGGTGCTCAATCTTAATATGATCCCTTTTATTGAATCTATGCCGTATCTTTTCTCTATATATTCCACCATGCTCCGGCCTTGTTCATAAGACAATACAAGGTTGACAGGGTCAGAAGGGAGAGAATCGGATATGGTTGCAAAGGGCAATAGCGTATTGTTTATAGATGCCCTCTTTAATACATCTGTAGATTGGGGATAAATTAATTCATTAATTCCTCCGCTCACCCATTCTGACACCCCCTCATCAAACCACCGCGGGAGGTTATTACCGGCTATATTTTTATGGAGAAGCAGGTGACACATCTCATGCATCAAAATCTTCCTGAGTGTGAGTGAATCATATTTGAATTGTGAGTAGTCTAATACAATGAGAGATCGTCCCGGTATCGCAAAAGCGGCAATCATGTCATTGTCTGTTAAACTCCTGAAGGTGTCCCTATGCATGTAAATGATTACCCCAAATGGGAAATTAACAGGCAGTCCTACCCTCTTTTCAATCTCTTGTTTCAATGACGGTATTAAACGTACAATCTCATTGGAAACTCCGTTCAAGCCCTTTTCGTATTTAATGGTAACCTCAGATGTCCGGATGATTTCAAAATCTACAGTATATGCAGGTGTGGGAAAATATAATATGAGTGATATGAGGGATATTATAAAGATTCTTATTGCCATGTTCATGTTGATTATTCTATCATTACCATTTAAGGAAAGACATTTATGAAAATTAAAACCGCCAGATTTGTAATGAGCAGTACGGATTATAAAAAGTGCCCGCAGGTTGATATTCCAGAATATGCCTTTATTGGAAGATCCAATGTAGGTAAATCAACACTTATAAATTATCTCACAAATGTTAAGGGGCTTGCCAAGGCTTCGGACAAACCCGGGAAGACGCAATTGATAAATCATTTTATTATCAATGAAGCAGAATCTCCCTGGTATCTGGTGGATTTACCGGGTTATGGTTTTGCAAGTGTATCCAACAGTAAAAGGGAAGAATGGGATGTATTTTTAATGGAGTATATTTTAAACAGAAAAAACCTTCTGTGTCTGTTCGTGCTTATTGATTCACGGTTAGAGCCACAAATAAAAGATATGGCATTTATGGAGTGGCTTGCCGACAATGAAGTTCCTTTTGTTATGGTATTTACAAAAACAGATAAACTAAAAACCGGGCAAATAATGAAAAATATAAATGCTTATAATAAGGTAATGCTTGGAACATGGGGAGAGCTTCCAAAACAATTCCGTACCTCATCAACAGCCAACAAAGGCAAACAGGAGATACTCCATTTTATTGAGGAAACGAACAAGATAATGGATATGGATTATTAAATTATCATGATAAAGCTCGGAAACCTCTTACTCAACACTCCTGTGTTTCAGTCTTCAATGGCGGATTGTACGGACATCGCATTCCGTCTGATTGCCTGTGAACTCGGGCTTGAGCTGGCATTCACGGAGATGATCTCTGCCGATGCACTGGTCAGAGGGAATAAGATTACACTTTCCCTTCTTCGCAGGACGAGCAGCGAAAAGCCTCTCGGGGTCCAACTTGTCGGCAGTAAGCCAGAAACCATGGGAGAGGCTGCCGCAATAATAGAGTCATTGGGATTTGATATCATTGATCTGAATTTCGGATGTCCTGTGCGAAAGATCACGGAACACGGTGCAGGGTCCGCCCTTCTCCAGCGCCCCGATGCTGCCGGAAAGATATTTGAAAGTGTTATGGCTAATATAAAAAATATTCCGGTTACTGTAAAAATGCGCACCGGGTTCACAGACCGCAGTGGTAAAGAGGCGCTTTGTATTGCCGGTCTCGCACAGGATCACGGCCTTACAGCGGTCACGGTGCACGGACGAACACGCGCTCAAGGTTATTCCGGAAAAGCGGATTGGGATGTAATCGGGCTTGTTAAAAAGGCCCTGAAGATACCGGTCTTCGGCAATGGTGATGTATTCGCTCCTGAAGATGCAAAACGTATGATGGAAATGACCGGGTGTGACGGAGTGGCCATAGGACGCGGAGGACTTGGTAATCCATGGATTTATGCCGGTATCCGTTCCGTGCTTTCAGGTAATGTCCCCGAAGAGCCTTCATTTGAAGAAATAAAACGTATTGCACTCAAACATGTCCGTCTTGAGGTTAAATATGAAGGGGAAGAGACAGGCCTGATTCATTCACGGAAGATTATGACATGGTATTTCAAAGGATGTCCCAACGTTGCGCCGTTCCGTAATAAGATGAATAGTGCAGCGACACTGAAGGAAATGATCTCTATGATTGAAGGGTTTAGTAGAGAAGAGTAGAAGGCTGCCTATTTCTTTTTTTATCTAAATAATTTAAGATATTGACACACAGAATAATTGAATATCATCATTTCACCGCTTGTGACCATCAGTATTAATATTATGGAAAATAAATTACAACATTGTTAAAATTATGAATCCACGTGAAGTTTGCAGGCTTTGGATTGAAGCAAAAAAAATCGTAAGACTCGATTCAATAAAGGAAGGGATGGATTTTGCCTGCAGAATACTACATTAACATTACCCGGGAGGTGAATTATGTTTAAAGGAATGTTTAATTTTAAGGTTGCAGGAGCACTATCAGTTTCAGCCATGCTTATACTTTCAGCCTGTGCAACAGGGCCAAAGGTGGCGAGGGTTGAGTCTGAGGCTGTGACGGATGTAAGCGGGAGGTGGAATGATACGGATTCACGGCTTGTGGCAGAGGAGATGCTGAAGGATGCATTAAAAAGCCAGTGGTTGGAAAATGCAGCCAAAGAGAAGGGGAAGGCCCCAACGGTTATTGTGGGAACTGTGGTTAATCGCAGTACAGAGCATATCAGTGTCCAGACCTTCATAAAAGACCTTGAACGTGAGCTGATAAATTCAGGGAAGGTAGATTTTGTTGCAGGCAAGGGAGAGCGTGAGGAGATAAGGGAAGAGCGGTTCGACCAGGCGGTAAATGCCTCAGATGAGACTCAGAAAGGCCCCGGAAAAGAGGTCGGTGCAGACTTCATGTTAAAAGGGGTACTGAATTCCATACTTGATGAGGCAGGCGGGACAAAGGTCATATTCTACCAGATAGACCTTGAGATGTATGAC
Organism: Nitrospirota bacterium; assembly: GCA_016212215.1. Classification (NCBI taxonomy): domain Bacteria; kingdom Pseudomonadati; phylum Nitrospirota; species Nitrospirota bacterium. The sequence continues at coordinate 34,024 of JACRGV010000017.1, read as the reverse complement.
ATGGTCAATAATAAAAAGGTCTGGATCGGACAGAAGAAGATAAAGAAGGTGGTTGAGAGGAAGAGGTTTTCGTTTTAAAAAGGTGTAAGCAGTAAGCAGAAGTTAGAAGTAAGAAGCAAGAAGCAAAACAAGAATTCCCTCTCCCTCAGGGAGAGGGTTAGGGTGAGGGTGGGGTTTCCCTGATGAACACATGTAAAAGAAAGTTTTTACTTTTCCCCCTTATTATTTCTCTGCTGTTGTCTCTTCCTTCCTGCGCCCCTGTCACAAGCCATTATGCTGTTCTGGATGACTATCTTTTGAAAGGGGATGTGACATCTGCGGATGCGGTGATTGAAAAGAACAAGGGTAATTATGGGGAACGTAATGCAGTCCTGTACTTTATGGACAGGGGGATGACGCTTCATATTGCAGGACGCTATGCTGAGAGTAATCAGGTGCTTGAGATGGCAGAACAGAGGATAGAGGATTTATTTACAAGAAGGGTATCTTCTGAGGCCGCAGCCTTCCTTACCAATGACAATCTCCTCCAGTATGAAGGGGAGGACTTTGAAAAGGTGATGGTCAACCTTATCAGGGCATTGAATTATGTGTACATGGGAGACATTGAAAATGCCCTCGTAGAGGCGAGGAAGGTTGACCATAAACTGAATCTGATAAATGACCGTTATGCCGGCAAAAAGAATGCATATAAAGAGGATGCATTTGCACGCTACCTTGCAGGGATACTTTATGAGGCAGGCGGGTATAGCGAACAGAATGACGCATGGGTATCATACAGGAAGTCTTTGCAGACCTTTGAAGATTATGCGGCCTTTTATTCCACACCAATCCCGCCTGTAGCAGTGCAGGATGTGTTGAGGCTTTCAGATGCCCTTGGCCAGCAGGATATTCTTGAGGAGATGAAAAAACAATTTCCTGATGCTGAGGTGCAATCATATTCGGCCAATAAAGATAAGGGGGAAGTGGTTTTTATCAGTTTTAACGGTAAGGCTCCAATAAAAGAGGACAATTTTCTTGATATTCCATTAAGCCCTGAGGCATTGGTATATGTGCTTGAAACCTCTAAAGAGAATAGAGATGTAAAGAATACAGTGAGAGGTGTATCAGCCATACAGGGGGAGTTAATCAGGATCGCCTTTCCAAAATTTGTACCTCAGAAGTCAGAGATAGCGTATGCTGATGTATCGCTGATTCCGCAGGAGGCCGGTTCTGTAATAGAGAAAAGGACCGTACTTATGGAAGATATTACTGCGATTGCTGTAAGGAATCTGAATGACCGTTTTACCCGCATAGCTGCAAAGGCTGTTGCAAGGGCGGCTGTAAAGAAGGTGCTGGCAGTTGCCATTCAGCAGAGGGCGGAAAAAGAGGGCGGGCCTATGGCAGGCCTGCTCGCCGGAGTTGTAGCCAATGCTGCAGCGTTTGCCACTGAACAGGCGGATAAACGAAGCTGGAGGACACTGCCGGATGAGATACAGCTTGCAAGAATAACCGCCCCGCCCGGAACTTATGATGTCCATATAAAATATATAGGGAAAAATGGGGGGGTTCTCTCTCAGAAGGTTATTCCCAATATTACAATTAAAACCGGAGAAAAAAAGTTTCTGAGTAACAGGATATTGCGGTAGGCTTTTTTACCCCACCCTCACCCGGACCCTCTCCCTGAGGGAGAGGGTGATAAGTTTATTCCCTCCCCGACACTAAATGGGGGAGGGTTAGAGCCTGCCCCCGAAGTAGTTATCGGGGGGTGGGGATGGGGTTGTTTTCGTGTAAACCCTCTCAGACAGATTTGCTATAGTCCCTTCACTTTCCATGTCTCAGTATCAATATCCATATTCTCTGCCAATGGATGGGCAGGAAGACCGGGCAGAGGAAATATCTTTCCACACATAGGGTAGACAAAACCGGCCCCTGCTGAAATATGTATGTCATCCACAGGCAGGGTAAAGCCTTCCGGTACGCCTGTCAGTTTTGGATCGTGAGATAAGGAACGGTGGGTCTTTGCCGTGCACACAGGCAGGCTCTCAAATCCAAGTCTCTTGATCAGACCCAATTTTTCTTCAGCAGTCCGGGAAAACTCTACTCCTACTGCACCGTACATAGTTGTTGCTATCCTGTTGATTTTATCCCGCACGGGCATATCCGGTTCGTAAAGATATTTATGTACCGGTGGAAGTAAACTCATCTCTGCAACCATTTTCCCTAATCTTATAACACCTGCACCGCCATCTTCATAAGGTGTTACAGTACATGCAGGTATACAAATGGCTTCAGTATTTCTGATGATGCACCCTATTTCCTCATTCGTATCATTGGGATATTTATTAATTGCGACCAGAACCGGCACACCAAAAAACTTTACATTGCTGATTTGCTTATTTAAATGTGCAAGACCTTTTTCAATTTCACTGACGCCACCGTTTACATTGCCGCCATGTTCTTTTAAACTACGCACAGTGCAGACAATGACAGCACAATCAGGATATAAGCTCTCGTCACTGTTTCGGCATTTGATGTCTATCAGTTTTTCAAAACCGAGGTCAGCGCCGAACCCCGCCTCTGTTATCACATAGTCAGCAAGTGAGAGTGCAAGTTCATCCGCTATCACGGAACTTATACCGGGCGCTATGTTTGCAAATGGTCCTGTATGAACAAATACCGGCGTCCCTTCTGATGTCTGAACAAGGTTGGGTCTTAGTGCATCTTTCAGCAGGATTGCCATAGCCCCGGCGCATTTCATATCCTCTGCTGTAACAGGCCTGCCGTCTTTATCAAGGCCGACAAGTATGCGTCCCAGTCGTTCACGCATATCTTTAAGCGAAGAAGATAACGAGAGTATCGCCATTATCTCTGATGCCTCTGTCAGCACGAATTGCCCTGCATGTGGAAATCCATTCCCCGTTTCTTTTGCCCCTGCAATAATATCGCGCAAGGCACGGTCATTCACATCAGCCGCCCTCGGCCAGAAGATTTTATCTATTCCCTCTCCTTTGACAGGAGGGGGGCAGGGTGAGGATTCTTTTTTCCCCTCTCCCTCAGGGAGAGGGTTAGGGCTTGCCCCCGAAGTATTAATCGGGGGGTGAGGGTGGGGTATCCCTGACAAACTATCCCTAAAAATCCGATTATCAACAAATGAACTTAACAGATTATGCGCTGCTGTAACCCTGAAATTATCTCCTGTCAGAGACAGGTTAACCTGTTCATGCGGTAGTAAAATTGCCTTGCCGCCGCCTGCACCTCCGCCTTTCATGCCGAATAGCGGCCCCAGTGCCGGTTGTCTTAACGTCACAATCCCCTTTTTCCCAAGCCGTTGTAAGGCCATGCCGAGACCGATGGCTGTTGTGGTTTTACCCTCGCCGGAAGAAGTGGGCGTGATTGCTGTTACTACAATGTATTTTCCTTTTCTCGCTGCAAATCTTTTATCAAGCCCTGATGGAGTTATCTTTGCAACAAAATGACCATAAGTCTCTATATCTTCAGAAGTAAGGTTGATTGAATCTGCTATTTCATGGATTGGTTTCATAAAGGTTAATTAAAGGATGATGAAAATGGAATTATCCTTCGACAAGCTCAAGATGACACAACCCCACCCTCACCCGTACCCTCTCCCTGAGGGAGAGGGTGCTAAGTTTATTCCCGCCCTTTCTATGGGAGATGAAAGAACACCCTATATTCCCTCCCCTTCAAGGGGAGGGTTAGGGTGGGGATGGGGTTTATCTCCGGATGTAGTCCTGCAAATGCTTCTACAGCTTTCCCTTTGTTGACGGTACTCCGCTCACGCGGTTGTCTATTGATACGGCTTCGTCCAATGCCCTGGCGAATGCCTTGAATATTGCTTCAAAGATGTGATGCACATTGCGGCCGTATTGCAGATTGATGTGGAGTGTTATGCCGCTGTTGTTTACGAGCGCCTGAAAAAAATCTTCTATTAAATCTGTATCAAACTCTTTTATCCTGCCTTTGCGCGGCAGGGTGATGTTATATACCAGATAAGGTCTTCCGCTTAAATCAAGTGCCACTGATGCAAGTGTCTCGTCCATTGGTATTAAAGCGCTTCCATAACGTTTTATACCTTTCTTATCTCCCACAGCTTGTGAGATAGCCTGACCTAACACAATCCCGATGTCTTCTACAGTATGGTGGTAGTCTATCTCAATGTCACCTTCTGCCTCTATAGTCAGATCAAATAATCCGTGCCTTGCAAACAGATTAAGCATGTGATCAAGGAAAGGTATGTTTGTGGCAATTTTACCCTTCCCCTCACCGTCAATAGCCATTTCAACACTGACGTCAGTCTCGCTTGTCTTACGTTCTATGAGTGCTTTTCTTGTTTTCATCCGAAAATCCCTTCCGGCGGGGTAAGAAAACCCCGCCTATCCATATCTACGAGGATAGGCGGGACATTCCTGTCCCGCTGATTTTCATGGCCCTTTGTGAACCCTCTGTTCATGCGAGTTCATCCGAAAATCTCCATGGCTCACCCCCACCCCCCGATTACTACTTCGGGGGCAAGCTCTGACCCTCCCCCCTCAAGGGGGAGGGGAATTGCTCTTGACGGTATTTCCATATCTTACCTCTTGCTTCTAACTTCTTCCTTCAGCCTATCAACCTTCAGCCTTCCTATTCCTTCCCCATCCTTATCCTCACTGCCTTGCTGTGTGCCTCAAGCCCTTCAATCTCTGCAATCCTTGATGCCACGGCGCCGTCTTTTTTTAAAGATGCCTTGGGGTACCGGATTATGCTTGATTTCTTTACAAAGTCATCAACAGCAAGCGGTGAGAAGAACCTTGCTGTACCGCCTGTCGGGAGTGTATGGTTAGGGCCTGCTACATAATCCCCCATTGTCTGTGGTGTATAGCTTCCAAGAAAAATAGCGCCTGCATTGGTTATTCCTTTAAGCAGTTCCATAGGATTAGAAACCTGAATGGAAAGGTGTTCAGGTGCTATCTCATTGGAGAGTTGAACAGCCTCATGTATATCTCCTGTAACCAGGATGAGTCCGTGATTACTTAGGGATTGTTCGATTACCTTTTTTCTTATCAGGGATTTTGTCTCTGACTTTACTCTTTGCAAAACCTTTTCAGCAAATGGTTCTGAAGGGGTAATCAATATTGCCACTGCCTCTTCATCATGTTCTGCCTGGGATAATATATCCATAGCAACAAAAGAAGGGTCAGCCGTATCATCCGCAATTATGAGTATCTCACTAGGTCCTGCCACCATATCAATATCCACCTGACCGTAGAGCAGCTTCTTTGCAATAGCAACGAATATGTTTCCAGGCCCGACGATTTTATCTACACGTGGAATCGTCTCAGTCCCGCAGGCCATTGCCGCTACTGCCTGTGCCCCGCCGATAGTATATATTTGGTCTACCCCGGCTATGTCGGCGGCAACGAGTATGTATGGGTTTATCTCACCATGCGGTGTCGGTGTACATATAAGAATATCTTTAACGCCCGCTATCTTTGCCGGGATTGCACTCATCAATACAGTTGACGGATATAGGGCTTTACCTCCGGGGACGTACAGCCCGACACGTTGTAAAGGGGTTACGACCTGTCCTAATAGTACCCCGTTGTCTTTATAAGTCCATCCTGTCACCTTCTGACGTTCATGGAATGAGGAAATTTTCCCTGCTGCATATTCAAGGTCATCAATATGCTCAGGATTAACCTTTGAATAGGCATCCATAATCTCATTTCTCGAAACGCGCATTGTAACAGGGGAGATAGAGAAATTATCAAATCGCTCAGTGTATTTTATTAAGGCATTATCTCCATGTACACGGACATCTTCTATTATCTCCTGTACCGCATCCTCTATGGCCTTGCCGTAGGAAATGCCCCGCATCAGCAGTGTCTTATGAATACTCCTGAATCTCTTATCCTTTGTTCGTAATATTTTCACCCGAAAATCTCCTAACGGCATAGAATGGTTCGACAAGCTCACCATGACACGTTTGGCTGTCATCCTGAGCTTGTCGAAGGATGTCCATATTTTCATGCCCCTTTGTGAGCGCCCCGCTCATGAAAGTTCATCCGAAAATAAACCCCATCCCCACCCTAACCCTCCCCTTGAAGGGGAGGGAATAAACTAAGCACCCTCTCCCTCAGGGAGAGGGTCCGGGTGAGGGTGGGGTTTTCATTGCCTTTTGTGAACCCTCGGTTCATGGCAGTTCACCCGAAAATCTCCATTTTAACCGCTGAGGAGACAGAGAAAAAATGATTTTAAGGTTTTTATAATATTTATTCTCTGTGTTCTCTGTGGTTAATTTTCATCCCCATGGTTCCTGCTTTTATCCTTCTATAACTTTTTGCAGACTTCCGACAATCTCACGAATCCTTGCGAATTTCAGTTTAAGGCTCGCCCTGTTTGCTATAAGTATTGCAGTTGAGTCTGTGATAGTTTCAATTATCTCAAGGTTATTTTCCTTTAAGGTCTTACCGGTTGAGATTAAATCCACAATAATCTGCGACAGACCGGCAAGAGGGGCAAGCTCCATAGAGCCATAGAGTTTTATAATGTCGGCATGTATCCCTTTACTCCCGAAAAATCTCTCAGTTATAAGCGGATACTTTGTTGCTACACGTATCTTCATCCACTTTCCGCTCTTATAAGGTTCAATTGCCTCTTTGGGGCCTGCCACTACGATACGGCAGTATCCGAATTTCAGATTGAGAAGTTCATAAAGGTCTTTCTCCTGTTCAAGGAGCATATCCTTTCCAACGACCCCAATATCTGCTGCCCCATACTCAACGTAGGTAGGCACATCTGTAGGGCGTACGACCATGAACGTTAATGCATGTGCGGGGGTTTCAAAGATCAGCTTCCTGCTTGTATCTTTAAGCTCTGCAGGGGCAAGCCCGAGTTTATCGAATGCCTCCATTGAATATTCAAGGAGTTTCCCCTTTGGAAGGGCAATTGTTATAGGAATTTTATTCCCGCGTTTCATCTTATCCCTTCAATCTTTACAATCTTCCAGTCCAATAGCCCTTCTTTATGAAGATACAGACGGACAGAGGCGCCTTCCTTATTTGAGCCTGTCAGATAAGCCGGTTGGCCGTTCCAGTCAACTGTTATCCAAAGGAAGAAATTAACAACAGCAGTGTTACCCTCTATCTTTATAGCGGGTTTACTTGTCGTTATTTTAAATCCGTCGAAGTCATTGGAGAGTCCTGATAAAAGGCGTTTTACCATCGGGTAATTAAACCCGTAATTATCTGCATATTCAGGTGAGACATAAGCCATAACAACAGCAATATTCTCAGATTCCCCTGCCTTCTCCGCTCCCTTTAGAACATCCTTTATTTTGTATAAATCAAGCAGTCTGAAATAATAGAAAACCCCGCCGGTTATTAGCAATAGTATTATCAGCCCAATAATAAGTATCTTGCGTTTTTTCATCAATTGCAGGCAACACTATAACATGAAACAACGATATTCTGCAATTATGGGAAATTTAATTACAAAAAATAAAGTGCTTGACTTCAACTTCTCAACCATGATATAAATAACCTCATTGAAGTTATTGTCCTTGATGTTGATGCTTATTTGCTTTTTAGTTAATGACGCATTGTAGCAGGCCACAAAGACGTTTAGCTTTGTGGCCTGTTTTATTTTGGGCAATAAAAATTCGAGAATTTATTAAGAGAGAGGAGGAAAAAAGTAATGTCAAAAGGAAAAGTGAAGTGGTTCAACGAATCAAAAGGTTTCGGTTTTCTAGAATGTGAAGATGGACAGGATGTATTTGTCCATTATTCCGCCATCAGTGGTGATGGCTTCAAGACCCTTGCAGAGGGTGACGAAGTCAGCTTTGAAGTAGAAAACGGCCAGAAGGGACCAAAGGCTGTTAATGTAGTGAAGATATAGTAAACTGTAATTAAATATGGTTGAGTAATATATGCTACATACATGCCCGCCTGAGTACATCTCAGGCGGGCTTTTTTATTTATCAGCCAATGCGTGTGACCGTCATTTTTAGATGCAAACACCTTTTCTGCCTGTCACTATCTCCTTTATTACTGCATTTTCAAAAAGGGTTCTTCGCATCTCAATTGAATTTTATCCCCCCTTAGGTTATTATGTCATACATGCAAGGATTGTTTATCACTTTTGAAGGGATTGAGGGATGCGGTAAGACCAGTCAGGCGAAACTTCTTAATGACTATTTAACCGCACTGGGTCACGATGTTATGATGACGAGAGAGCCGGGCGGAACTCCAATCAGTGAGGCCGTCAGGGAAATCCTGCTATCCAATGATTCCGTGAATATGCACCCTCACACAGAGGTACTGCTTTATCTTGCAAGCAGGGCACAGCATGTCTCAGAGATTATGAAACCGGCATTGGGGAAAGGCAGGATTGTTATTTGTGACAGGTTTGCTGATTCAACTTTTGTTTATCAGTGTTTTGTCCGCGGGATAAATAAGGAAATTGTTGAGACGATGAATAACTTTGCTGTCGGGCATTTACAGCCTGATATAACCTTTGTACTGGATGTTGAACCGGCAGAAGGACTGCATCGGGCTATGTTACGAAATCAGAAACATTCCCGTGGTCAGGACAGAATAGAAAACGAATCCCTCGACTTCCATAATAAGGTCAGGGAAGGATATTTAAAGCTGGCACAGGAATACCCTGATAGGGTACACCTGATAAAGACTGATAAAGACAAGAGTGAAGTACATGAAGAGATAAAAAAGGTTGTTGATACACTGCTTAGATTGTTCCCCCTCCCTTGACGGGAGGTGGTTAGGGGAAGGGTGAGCAACGGAGATTTTCGGGTTATTCGTAATGAACGGGTTGTTCACTAAAGGCAATGAGAACCCCACCCTCACCCTGATCCCCCCTCCTGCCTCCCCCCGCAAAGGAGGGGGGAGGAATTTGGAAGGAATTTAATTGCAGCTCTCCCTGAGGGAGAGGAAATTCCTCCCTGCAAAGGGGAAGTTAGGGTGTCATTCTTATATTCCCTCCCCTTCAAGGGGAGGGGTAGGGTGGGGATGGGGTTATTTTCTGATGAACTCCCATGAACCGAGGGTTCACAAAGGGCCATGAAAATCAGCGGGACAAGAAAGTCCCGCCTATCCTCGTAGAAATGGATAGGCGGGGTTTTCTTACCCCGCCGGAAGGGATTTTCGGATGAACCCTCTTGAGCCTTCGGCTCACAAAGGTACATGAAAATGAGGCCCCCTCACCCGGACCCTCTCCCGCCAGGGGAGAGGGATGCAAAGTTTTTCCCCCTCCCTTGACGGGAGGGGGTTAGGGGGAGGGTGAGCTATGGAGATTTTCGGATGAAGGCAAAACCATATGGCATTCAGTGAAATAAAAGGACAGGACAGGGCAATAACGATTCTCAAACGTGCAATAGCTAATGGACGCATTGCTAATACCTATCTCTTCTACGGCCCGGATGGTACAGGTAAAAAAGGAATTGCCGTCAATTTCGCAAAGGTACTCAACTGCCCTAATTATGTAGATGATGCATGTGATGCATGCGTATCCTGCAGGAAGATTAATCAGGGGATTCACCCGGATATTACGCTTATTACAACTGAAAAGGGTGAGATAAAGATAGGGGTAATCAGGGATATAATCAGCGGAATGGCTTATCAACCGCTTGAGGCAAAAAAGAGGGTAATAATAGTTGATGATGCGGATAAGTTCAATCTGTCTTCGTCGAATGCATTTCTGAAGACGCTTGAAGAACCGCCTTTGGATACAGTAATAATCCTTGTGACAGCAAGTCCGGATATGCTGCCGCAGACTGTACTATCACGCAGTCACAAGATAACGTTCGCAAATATACAGCCCCATATTATTTCAGAAATTCTGATAAATAAATTCGGGTTTTCAACTGACAATGCAGAATTTGCCGCATATCTTGCAAACGGAAGCATCAGCAGGGCTGTCTCTTTTTCAACCGAAGATGTAAAGAAGGTGCGTGAAGACGTAACAAGGGTTATTGCAGGGATAGACGGCAACCCGGGTGCATTATTTGATCTCTCAGATAAATACACAAAAGATGAAAATAATTTTTATGATGTACTCTACTGGTTTTATACATATTTCCGTGATGTCTTAATATTCAAAAGCCGGGGCAATTCAGACCTGTTTATCAACAAAGATATGAAGGAAAATATATTTAGAACAAACGATTCAATGACCGTTGAACGGCTGCTTTATTTTATGGATTTCCTGAAGTCCATTTATAAGGGGCAGGAAAGAAACATGAATAAACAGCTTGCAATGGATACAGCAGGTACAAAAATAATAGGGCTGTAAATTTGGAGGACACAACATGGAAATGGAAACAGAAAAAACAAATAATCAGGTATTAGATCAGATACCTGAAATGGAAATAGATCAACAATCCAACCGGATACCGGGAACAAAGATAATAGGGATAAAGTTTAAAGACCAGGGGATGGTGTATCACTTTAACCCTCAGGACTTTTTTGCGTATGTCGGTGACTACGTAATAGTTGAGACTGCTGATGGGGAGGATATAGGAAAGGTTGCTTCACAGCCGAGGTTTTCCTTAAAGATATTAAATAACAGACCCTTGAAAAAGGTATTACGATTACCGAATGCTAAAGACTTATCAAGACTTAAACAACATGAAGAGATCGAAATGAGTGCTTATACCTACTGCCTCGAACGTATAAAAGAACGTGAACTTTCCATGAAGCTGATCAATGTTGAATATACATTTGATGAAAGCAAGATGGTCTTCTACTTCTCTGCAGAAAATCGTGTGGACTTCAGGGAGCTTGTTAAAGACCTTGCATATAAGTATAAGGCAAGGATTGAATTGAAGCAGGTCGGTATACGAGACGGGGCAAGGATGATTGACGGCTTCGGCGCTTGCGGAAGGCCGCTGTGCTGTTCAACATTTTTAATGGAGTTTGCACCTGTCTCTATCAAGATGGCAAGAAAACAGGAGATGGTAATAAACCCTGCAAAAATATCAGGTATGTGCGGCAGGCTTATGTGCTGTATTGCTTATGAACACGGAAATGAAGATGAGAAAAAGTAGGTACATCACCACCCCTATCTATTATGTAAACGACATCCCTCATATCGGACACGCCTACACCACTGTAGCCGCTGATGTTTATGCAAGATATAACCGTTTATGCGGCTATGATGTGATGTTTCTTACAGGAACTGATGAACACGGCCAGAAGGTACAGGAGGCCGCAGCAAAACAGAATAAAGACCCAAAGGTTTATGTAGATGAGATAGTGGTACGGTTTCAGGACCTCTGGAAGTCATTGAATATCTCGAATGACGATTTCATAAGGACTACAGAGGAGAGGCATATAAAGGTAGTTCAGGCAGTACTGGCTGACCTTTATAAAAAGGGTGATATTTATTCAGATACTTATGAAGGGTGGTACTGTCTCCCTGATGAGCGTTTCTGGATGGAGAAGGACCTGGAAAACGGCAAATGCCCTGACTGCAAAAGGCCTGTTGAGCATATCACAGAAAGAAATTACTTCTTCCGCATGAGCAAATACCAGAACTGGCTTATAGAATATATAGCCGGGCATCCTGACTACATCCTGCCGGCATCAAGGAAGAATGAGGTATCCGGCTTTCTCCAGAAAAAACTTGGAGACCTCTGCATATCAAGACCAAAGTCAAGGCTCTCATGGGGTATTCCTCTTCCGTTTGATGATAACTATGTCACCTACGTCTGGTTTGATGCCCTGATAAATTATATATCAATACCTGGTTACCTTACTGACATGGAGAGATTCACGAAATGGTGGCCTGCGGACTTTCATCTGATCGGTAAAGATATTCTCACTACGCACTCTGTATACTGGTCAACCATGCTCCACGCTATAGGTATTGAACCTCCTAATGCCATATTTGCACACGGGTGGTGGACAGTAGGCGGTGAGAAGATGTCAAAGAGCCGTGGAAACGTGGTAAATCCAAATGAAGTTATTAATGAATTCGGTGTAGACCCATTCAGATATTTCCTGCTCCGCGAGGTGACATTCGGCCTTGACGGTGATTTTTCCAGGGATGCAATAGTACGCAGGATCAACAGCGACCTTGCAAACGACCTCGGAAATCTCCTGAGCAGGACGATCACCATGATTGAAAGATATTGTTCCGGTATCATATCTACGCCTTCCCATCTTGAGAGTGAGACTTCCATGAGCATATCACTCAGAATGGGCAACGAAAAACCCCACCCTCACCCTGATCCCCCCTCCTCCCTCCCCCCGCAAAAGAGGGTGGAGGGATTTGGAAGGAACTTAATTGCAGCTCTCCCTGAGGGAGAGGAAATTTCCCTCCCCTTCAAGGGGAGGGTTAGGGTGGGGATGGGGTTATTTTCAACTGAATCTGATAAAAAACTCATAGAGTCTGTGGAAAATCTTTACGAAAAGATAGATAATTTTATGGCAAGACTCGAATTCAACAAGGCATTGAGCACAATATGGGAGGTTATCTCGCTTGCAAACAGATACATAGACGAATCAGCACCATGGGCACTTGCTAAGGATGAAACAAAAAAGGACCGTCTTGCCTCTGTGTTATATAATTCTGCTGAGGTCCTCCGCATCATCACACTGTACATTTATCCTTACATGCCAGGGACAGCAGAAGAGATGTGGAAACAGCTTGGTATTGATGAAGAGATTAGCTCAGTAAATCTTCAGGACAACAGCCGATGGGGATTGCTCAGGCCAGGTTCTAAGATTAGTAAGGGTAAGGTGTTGTTTCCAAGAATAGATATAGAAAAGGTAGCAGTCAGCAGTCAGCAGTCAGCAGAAAATATATCAGAAGTTAGAAGCAAGACGTTAGAAGTAAGAACCCAGATAACAGAAGAAAGGAAAAAGATGTCAGAAACAGCTATACCGGTAACAGAAACTATTTCTATAGATGAATTTGCAAAGATTAAACTCCGTGTTGCAAAGATATTAACCGCTGAAAATGTGCCGAATTCAAAAAAGCTGGTGAAGCTTTCCGTTGACCTTGGTGATGAAACGAGGCAGATAGTAGCAGGGATAGCCGCACATTATCAGCCTGAAGAGCTTGTAGGCAAAAATGTTGTAATAGTAGCAAACCTCAAGCCTGCAAAGCTGATGGGCATTGAATCACAAGGAATGGTGTTAGCCGCAAGCAATGGAGAGATACTAACATTGGTAAGCCCTATACAAGACATTGCACCGGGGGCGATCGTAAAGTAATAATTGTCTGTCAATCCCACGGATATAGAATTCCTCCCCTTTATAAGGGGAGGTTAGGTGGGGTAGTTTCTAATCGGGAGAGTTAAAACACCTCCCCTAACCCCTCCTTGTAAAGGAGGGGAATACTTAGCAGAGTGATACCTGTGCAAACCCTAACTAATATAATTGACACCCACTGCCATCTCACCATGCCTCAATTTGATGCTGACAGGGCAAATGTAATAAAACGCGCATCAGATAACGGCATTGCAACACTTATTACTATAGGCACAGATATAGAGGACAGCAAAAGTGCTGTTAGCCTCGCAGAATCGCATGAATTTATTTACGCAGGTGTTGGTATTCATCCGCATGAGGTAAAGCATTTAAAAGACACTGAAACTGCCGCTAACATACTAAAATCTCTCGCCGGAAAGTCCCCCCTCACCCATCCCTCTCCCCTAAGGGGCGAGGGAAAGAAGAAGGTAATAGCAATAGGAGAGACAGGATTAGATTACCACTATCTCCACTCCCCTGCTGATATGCAGCAACGATATTTCAGGATGCACATAGAAACAGCAATAGCCCTCAATCTCCCTCTCATCATCCACACCCGTGAGGCCAAAGAAGATACCATGAAGATTCTGAAAGAATACTTTAAGGTACAAGACTCCCCCCCTCCCCTTACTCCCCTCCCGCAAGGGGAGGGGAAAGCTGTTAATGGCATATTTCACTGCTTTTCCGGTGACATGGATATGGCGGTACAGGCATTAGCCATGGGATTCTACATATCTTTCTCAGGCGTCATTACCTTTAAGAAGGCGGAGAATCTTCTTGAGATAATTAAATATGTCCCTCTTAACCGCCTCCTCATTGAAACAGACGCCCCCTATCTCACACCCAATCCCTTCAGGGGAAAAAGAAACGAACCCGCTTACGTCAGACACACCGCTGAAAAAATTGCAGAAGTAAAAGGCATTTCAATAGAAGAGACCGCCTCAGCTATTATGAAAAATGCAGAGGAGTTGTTTAAATTCTCACGATAATCGTGAGATGGGCAATTGTTTGGTTGCAACACGCATATCCTCAGCTTCAGGCGCTCCTTGCGGTCCAAAAAGAAAAACATTAACGTCTGGCAACTCCATGAAAGCAGACTCTATTCGTGATTTTACTTCTACCCAACTCAATCCCCCATTGCCGCAACCTAAAGGAGGAATAGCAATAGAACGTATACCTGAATTTCCAATTACCTCAACAAGGGCTCTAAGACCTGAGTCTATATCCTCCATGCGGGATTTTTCCTTCCAATGCCGTTTAGTAGGGAAATTGATGATGTACATAGGGTTTACTATTTTCCTTGTAGAAAAAACGAACATCCTTCCATGTTGCACTTCATGGTGACTGCATGCTTTTCTGTATGCCTCGTAATTATCAGGATAGGCCTGTTTAAACTGGAGAGCAATGCCCTTTCCCATGACACCGACTGTATTTACTGTATTAACGAGGGCTTCAGCATCTGCTTCCAAAAGATTTCCTGTTAATAGTTTAATCATAAGACCTCCCGGTCATTAATAATGACATGCACTAAATGCACCGGCCTGATTATTATAATTTGTTGGGGGAGCGTTTCCTTTTTTTACCGGATTTTCCTATTAATTGTAAAATGTTAATTGGAGGTATAAGTAATGGTGGATTCCCAGTTCTCATTGTGAGATTAGCTATTGTTTCTCGAATAAAAGGGAAGATCAAAGCAGGAGCTTGTATACGCGAAAAACCTTCCAGACTTTCAATATCTTCATCATTTTTAACAGAAAAATATCCAGCAGCTAAAACGGACACACGCAGAGGCGGATTCACAGTTTCCTTAAACAAGGCAACTTCAAGATTTACTATGAGACTTTTTTTTGTCTTGTCTAACTTTCGATTTACTTTAACGGAGAGTTCTACATTAATATCTTCATCGATATTAGAATAATTTGTATTCACCTCAAGATTAGCCTTCTCAAGGATAATCTTGACGAAATCAATTCCCGGCTGCCTATTCTTTTTCATGTTATGCTACTAACTCAAAATCTTGTTTATATGAAGTTTCTGGCGCATCACTAAACTTAAAACCTTTTGTACCCCTTTGCCATTGAGGAACATTAAATACTATAACGGGTTCTCGTTCATAAATTTCCTCACCCTTTTCCCTGAGAGATACTACAAGTTCGAGGTCAAGGGCAGTTGCAATCTTCCTGAGTGTACTTATAGAATAACCCTTATAATCAGTGTCTTCTAACCTTGCAATGGCAGATTGAGAAGTTCCAGTTAACTCTGCCAGCTTTGCTTGGGTAAAGCCTTTTTTTTCTCTAAATAAAGCAATCTCAATAGCAACACGAGCTTTTTCTAAACCCTCGTAGAAATCTTTCTCGAAATCTTTATCTTTGAGTTTTTCCTTTAAATACTCCCTGAACCTTTTCATTTTTTGATCCCCTTTCCTTCTAACCACTTTTTCATTCTTTTTTCAGAGAGATTCAATGCGTCAATAGGTGTACTATTCGTTTTTTTAGCGATACCATGCAACAATATTATTGTTTTCTCATTACGGAAAAAGAATATTCTATATGCATTTGTCCTATAGTCAATTTTCAGTTCCCAAAGTTTGGGGTGATGAGAAAGTTTGGTGCAGTACGAAGAAAGCATCTCAGGCCCTTTCTCTTCTAATAAGGCTATATACTTATATGCCTTTACATTAGCCTTCTTGGGTAAATTTTCTATGAACTCAATAACAGGGTTAGGTTCTTCTTCGTAAAATTCGACTTCAAACTTGAACATATATTATCTCAATTTTGATATATCTGTCAACAAGAAATTAACAGGAAATCCACAGTTGTAAAAATCCTTCCATCGGATCATTTGAAGGATTGCCATCAGATTAAAGAGAGGCAATATATTGGCATAGCGACGAGTACTAGTCAATAATTTTCTGCCACAAATTTTCTGTCACAACCCAAATAAGAAGATAAATATTTTCATCTAACATTTACTCACAAAACAATAAAATAAGGCAATATGGTATATAAAGGTTTGCTATGATGCATCCTCATCCTGATTCTCCCGCCTCATGCGGGATTTGATATTGTAATCTTTCATTTGATCATTTCCCTTCCTACATCTCTATATGCGTTTAGGGTGGCAACTTTAATCGGTTCAGGCACAAGTGGAAATGTGGTGAGGATATAGGCGAATTCTTCTTCTGTCAAACCGTAGAGATGGGCGATGAGGCCGTCAAGCTCGGCTCGGATGCGGTTACGTTCAATTTCATTGGTTACACCGTTTTTATGACTGCCAAGGCCGACTTCCTTTGCTAAGTCGTCAAATTCGGGTGTTGTGCAAATAAGGCGGGCAGCTTTCTCAACAATAGGACGAAACATAGAATCTTTCTCAGTGAGGCGGGGAACAGGGAGTTGCATCATATAGAAGAAATTGCAATGATTGGTAATCTTTTGACGAATCATCCAATCAACAATAAAAGAATTAAAAACGGAAGTCAGAAACACATGTAAAAGCAATGAGTTTGGCCCTTTTGCTGTTGGCAGGGTATTACCGCAGAATACTTTTGGCGGAATGATTGTAGAAACTAAAGTTCTTTCGTTTGTATTCCCTGTAACATCTCTAAAAGCAAGGCGATATTGCTCATAGTCTAACCTCGAATTATTATTACCGTCGAGCTGTTCTCTAGCGTCTGTTTCAGAAACCCAGTATCGTGTATCAGATAATTTGTGGTCAAACTGCCAAATCATCTTCCCTTCATACAACGGCAAACGGCCCGGGGCAGGTTCAGTCTTAAACAGATGGCTGTCATTGGTCATGTGGAATTCATTACATAAAACAAGGTTCCATGTCCCTTCTATCTTTTCCCCCAGTAGTGGAAATCTAAGCATCTTTTCAGCGATATGGATGTCCATGTCGTTCTTGAATTCCATCACCGACAAAGAGTCAGGAGACAGGCGTCTGACAAGCTCTATCGGGATATCCAATGCCCCTTCCTTTGAAAACCTCTCCAGTTCAGATACCTCATGACGCATAAAGGCAGCAGGGAATTTATCTGTGCTGCCACCTTTTGCAAATGTCAGAACTATGAACTTAAAACTGCGGTGTACGCCCTCAAATATTTCTTTGCGATTCTCAAAGCAGAACAGGCCTGTAACCTCTGTCTGATTAAAAAGCATCTCACGTAATTGTTTGGTTCCCAGGTCAGTATAGATTCCGCTTGGGATGACAATCCCGCACTCACCGGCAGGACAAAGCAGGTTATAGCATTGTTCAACAAAGAGCTTGTAGAGATTAATATCCGTGCCCGCCTTTTTGCCATTAATTACGGCAATCTGGTTTTTGTATTGATTGGAACTCCGGAAATACTGGCTTACATGCGGGAAGCGGCTCTGATACTCTATCCATGCATCCCGTATCTCAGCATTCTTCATGAGCTTTGTCTGTTCTTTCTCGAACTCTTTGATGGTCATCTTGTTTTTTGTGACTAACTCCGAATGTTCGGCAAAGAATTCTTTAGCCTGGGGCTTGAATATTTCCCATGGCGGGTTTGTAATGATCGCATCAAAGCCGGCGCGTTTATTGATAATCTCATCAAATTCATACCCCCAGTGAAAGGGAGTAAGCGCCTCGACATCTTTCATGGTAAGACTACGTTTCCCGGGCTTCCCCTCTTTGTTCTTTGCTGTATCCCATGCGGCCTCTTCAAATTTAATCCCAAGATTGGTGAATTCATTGAGCAGTATTTCATTGAGGGTAGCCCTTGCCTCAGTCTTCTTTTTCTCGATATTGTCCCTTAGCGCCCTGAGATCAGGAGCATACGAGGCCGTATGCCTGTAGTCGTCAATCAAACGATTTTTCTCAGACAGCACTTCCCGATAACTCTTGCGGAATAGATCACCCTGACTTGTCCGATTATTAAAGTCTTTGTCATTAACATGCATGAGTCCAATTAAAGAATTTCCTGTAAGTATATTGAAATCAATGTTTGGCAGGGGCTCCAGTTCATCTATACTCCGGGCAGAGGCAACAAGCGCAAGGAAGAGCCGCAGTCTGGCAATCTCGGTCGCCTCTTCCATAATATCTACGCCGAATAGATTGTCCGTGATAATGCTCTTTTTGATGAAATAGGATAATGACTTGTGCTCTGCCTTTGCCTTGCGAAGCCACTCTGTGAGATTGCGGTCATTTACGAACTCTATCTTGCCAATGATCGCTGAGTAGAGGTTTATCAGTGTCTTCATTGCCGCTACCAGAAAGGCACCTGAACCGCAGGCAGGGTCAAGTAGGCTCAACGAAGGCAGAATTTGCATGAGCAATTCACGACATAGGGGAGCATCAAGGTTAAGCAGAAGTTCTGCTATTGAATCAAAACTGCGCGGCTTAAGCACACCCGGAATTCCGGCTGTATTTATCTTATCCAGTATCATCTTATAAATCGTATGCTCACATAGATATCCAGTAATCTCCGGTCTTGTATAATACGCCCCAAATGCCTTCTGGTTTATATATTTCTCAAATATGTACCCGAGGACATCCGGGTTTATCTCATCGTCCCTGCCGCCTGGAATATCATTGAGGTTCCATGAGTAACTGCCAAAGAGCTCAAGTATATTTTCAAATGCCTTATCAGGGATATGAATATTCTTATAATCACTCTCAATCCTATGAGGCAGGAAGAGACCGCCATTAAGATACTTGATGCTGCCTAATAGCCTTCTTGCATCATCACTCCGCTCATTCTCCGGTTTTGCAAAACCCTCAAAGAACAGGGCCTTTAAAAATTGTGAGAAATATTTGTCAGTACCGAACGCCTGTCTGACCTCTGTGAGTTTGTCCTGAAGATAATTGATATTGCCGTTATCAAGGAAATATTTCTGCTGGAGGAAGTAGATGAACATGAGCCGGTTGAGAAGGATAGAGGCATACCAGCGGCAGTCCCTTTCATTATCTATACCTTCAATCAGGGCGATGAAATGAATGCGCTCATCGGAAAACTCGCGGTAGAATTTCTTTGTAACCCGCTCGATATCAAGCGCATCTCTCAGACGCCCTGCAACCTCTGTGACCGGTATATTCCCTGCCTCATCCAGCTCGCTGATATCAACAACCATGGTTCCAAGCTTGCTGAGGAACAGGTCGCCTGGCTGTCCCTTTACATACACATGATCACGGGGATAAATCTTTTTGTTCTCCCGCTTAACCCAGTACCAGATACTTTGAGAACGTATGCTATCTACGAATATCAAAAGGTTTTCATGATGATGCTTAGCTATCTCTTTATATACAGCCGCCCTCTTCCCTGCGTCAGGGATTTTGCCATCCTTTTGCTTAATCTCGAATATTACCACCCCTGATAACTGGGCAATCTGGCGGACTTCATATTCAGTGCCGTCACATACGAGTGGTGCGGCCTTACTCTGAGCAGGCTGTGACCACCCGAGTTCTTCTATAAAGATGGACTTGAAATCAAACTCCTGCAGAAGATTGCGGACTTTTGTAATATCAAGTTTCATCCGAAAATCCCTTCCGGCGGGGTAAGAAAACCCCGCCTATCCCTTTCTACGAGGATAGGCGGGACTTTCTTGTCCCGCTGATTTTCATGGCCCTTTGTGAACCCTCGGTTCATGGGAGTTCATCCGAAAATAACCCCCCCATGCCCCCCCTTGAAAAAAGGGGGGGATTTTCGTTGTCCTTTGTGAGCGTTTCGCTCATGACAGTTCATTCGAAAATCTCCATAGCTCACCCTCCCCCTAACCCCCTCCTTTGCGGGGGGAGGCAGGAGGGGGGGATCCGGGTGAGGGGGTCTTATTTTCATGTACCTTTGTGAGCCCACGGTTCATGAAGGTTATTTATTTATCAATCCCCACTAATCCCAACGAACAGATAATCCTCGGTTCCTGAGTCTCTTCTTCCTCATGGATTATACACAGACGCCCTTCTTCCCGCAAAGCAATTACGAGCTGTGTAAGTGTCTCATCTGAAATACCGCTCCTCAACTGGCGGTTGAGTGTGTCTGTGGCAGTCTGCCGGAGGGGATAACGATAGATTTCGTCAATAGCCTTGAGGAGTTCCGGAGATTCAAACAGTGTCCCTTTGACTGCTTCTAATTCTGGAGCATATCGCTTCAGTCTCTCATAAGTACGGAAGCGGGCGCCTGATGGTCTGCCCAACTGACCACCGACTGATTTTTCCTCTTGTATTATCAGCTCAACGCCTTTCTGCACAAGTTCATGGTGTTTTTCATCACGTGGAATGGCAGGGGTATCAGGCGTGCACTCGGCAGCCTTTAAGATGGTAAATTGGGATTCTGTAACACTATTGCCTTCTTTGTCTATCCATGCCAGTGCATCGCTTCCATCTGCGGTGCGCATGTAAATAAGGACGCCTTCGGGAATTTCACCTGAGCATAACCCCATCCCCACCCTATCCATCCCCTTGAAGGGGAGGGTATTTCCAGAATAATGTTCCCTCTCCCCTGAGGTGACAGGGGAATTTATGGATTTAGCAGAGTAAGTCACAGGCTGTAAAGATGGGATGATCTTTTGCAGTTCGGGGTTTGCAGTTATGGCATTCTTCCATATCTGATACGCATAAGACGCAAGGTCTACCTCTCCGTCAACATCTCCATCCCCATCTATAACGCCGGACTTTTCATTATACAGGTCAAGTATGGCCTGGTCATTGCGGTCGTCTTCAAAGAAGGCTTCATCCGTACCGACAACCTCTGCGTTTTCATGCAGTCTCAGACGGACACGGGCGCGCAGCCTGATTATACGCTCCACACCATCAGCAGGAAGAAATGAATAGCATAAGATATTTTCGGACTTCTGACCTATCCTGTCCACACGGCCTGCCCGCTGTATTAATCTGATAATAGCCCAGGGGAGGTCAAAGTTTACAACTACTGAGCAATCCTGGAGGTTCTGCCCTTCGCTGAGGACATCGGTTGCGATCAGGACACGCAATTCGTCTTCATGTTTTATCCGGTCTCTTTTTCTATTACTCTCAGGACTAAATCGCCATGCAATCTCCGTGGGGTCATCTGAGTCACCGGTTACACCGGCAATCTTTGAGATACCCCTTGCCTTAAGTCCGGCCTCAAGATAGCGGACAGTATCTGCAAACTGGCTGAAGACGATTACCTTTTCATCAGGGTGTTTATTTGCAATAACGTTATAGAGGGCGTCAAGCTTGGTGTCTCTTTCCGGAATCCAGTTCCCGCACTTATGTAGGATTTTCAGCAGTGATTTAATATCCTTACGAAGGTCAGCAGTGAGGTCATTTAGAAACAGGTTCGGCCTTAACCACCTGAAGCGTTTTTTGTATTGTGTTTCATAATCCTTGTAGACCTCGGCGGCGCGGCGTTTAAAATCATCTTCGTCAAATCCCCCCGGCGGGGTTAGAAAACCCCGCCTATCCAGGAATAAATGGAGGATAGGCGGGACATTCTTGTCCCGCCAATTTTCATCATCCTTTGTGAGCTTGTTGCTCACAGATGTTTCATCAATGAATATATCCGCTGTAATATCGTCTTCATCCGAATCTTCATCATATATACGTGAATCAAGCATTTCAGGGTACTGTGTCCCTATAGGGAGGGGTTTTCCGTTTTCAATTGCATGGAGGAATATATAGTTGCGCAGGATATGTCTCTCTATGGAGAGAATAAATGCACTGCCGTTACTTTCAAGGCGCTTAAAGAGATTTGTACGGCAGAACCCCATGAGGCGTTTTCCTGCACGTGAGAGGTCCTGCATGATTTTGGCTTCGGACTGTGAGGGTGGCTCATGAGGAGTTTCTGAGATGTAATTCCCCATGCCATATCTGGGAAGACTGAGACTGTTAATTGCATCAACAACATCAGAGGCATACAGGCGTGCATATTGGTCATCCGGGTTTGTATCGTCAATCCTGAATTTAACTGTCTTAGGTTTGCGGGTTGGAAAATAAGATCTGGTGCCGTCTTCAAAGGTTAAGAACCTTCGGCCGGTTGCAGGTTCAGTCTCTGCATAATTATCCTGGATGAAACTACGCGTCCGCCTCACCATGTAAAGCCTCATAAGATCGCGCCAGTCGTCTGCATGGTCGCTCTTTTCAAATGCAGCAAGTGTATGTACGGAACACTGATGCCTGCGTATGAACTCTGTCTCTCCTAACTCACGGAGCAGTTTCTCGGGGCGTACTCCCAAATCCTTGTCTTCAGGGACAAAGAGGCGTAGCTGGTTAGAAAGGTCGCGATAGTTTTTGTTATATGGTGTTGCAGACAGCAGGATGCACCTGCTTTCATTTTTTTGTATATAATCATAAATTGCATGATATCGCTTGCCTTCACGGTTTCGGAGGTTGTGACTTTCATCCATTATAATCAACCGGTACCTCGGCAAATCAGGCAGTTCATTTATGGCACGTGAAATGGAAAGGACTTTTGCCCGCATACGATATTGATGCACATAGTCTTCCCACATCTTGGTAAGATTTTTGGGGCAGATGATGAGTGTCTCAAGTCCAAAATCATCCTCAAAGATACGGGATAGGGCTGTTGCCATGAGGGTTTTCCCAAGCCCGACAACATCACCGAGCAGGACACCGCCGCGTTTATGCAGATGATGGGCAGCTATTTTTACGGCAGCGGTCTGGAATTCAAATAACCTTTTTCCAAAATCATGCGGTATCCGGAATTCGGCAAGACCGGCACGTGCCTCCTGTGCAAGGTGATAGGCCATATTGATGTAAAGGTAATACGGTGGGATAAGGTCTTCCCGTGCCCAGCTTTCGGCGATGATGCTTACTAGATCTTCAGATATATCCAGACACCATCTATCATTCCATCTATCATCAAACCATTTTGAAAGCTTATTGCAGGCATCATGGTCCAGCACATCAATATTCAATTCGCCCTGCTGTGATAGTCCGGCAAATGTCAGGTTACTGCTTCCAAGAAAACCTGTAGCAGGGTTTATGGGGTCAGAACGGAAGAGCAGGTAGAGCTTTGCATGTAAAGGGTGCCTGAGGAATAATTTAACAACAACCTTTTTCGCCTTAATCTGGGCGGCAAGCCTGCGGAGACCGGCCTCATCTTCATTAGAAGGGATGCCATAAGTCAATTGTTCCCTGAATTCTTCTGCGAGTTTCTTTTTGATGCGAATCGCTGTCTGCCGGTCAATCCCCTTGTCAGATTTAATCAGACTGAATGCAGATATAAGCTCTTCATTAGGAAGCCTCTGCATACCAACAAGAAGACGACAGCAATTGTCCTTGCCGCCTGCCCATTCTTCAATGTAAGAATCAAGCTGTTTCCAGCCCCGGAGATTGAAGTAGCCTACGCAGAAGTCGGCACGCTCGGAAACATTTAGAGTCTCACGAAGGGCCGTAAGAAGTTCCTGTTCTATATTGTCGAAAATACGGGGCATGTTTACCCATATTATATAATCATTACTTAAACTGCAAGGGTAATTGACGGAACCATTTCCTGTGCGAATTTATAGTATTTTCTACAGCGGCCAGAAAATAGGGATAAAGATCATGGATAGTACGAAGGCTACAAAAGTTAGCGGCAGGCCGACGCGGATGAAGTCTATGAAACGGTATCTGCCGGGGCCGTAGATAAGGACACAGGCCGGTTCAAGGGGGGTGATGAATGAACATGAGGCGGCAATGGCTATGGTCATTGCGAATGTCCTTGGGCTTACACCAAGCTGGAGGGCAACGCGAATGGCAATGGGCAATATAATTAAACCGGCGGCTACATTGGACATAGGTTGGGTGAGTGCAACTGTTAGGATAAAAAAACTCCCGAGGAGTGCATATATACCATACGGCTCTGCAAAACTTATGATCAAGTCCGCAAGAAATTGTGCGGTACCTGATTTCTCAAGCGCAACCCCCATACCTATCATACCGCCGATTAGTATAAGTAGATGCCAGTTAACCGCCTTGTAGACCTCGTCAGTATAAAGACATTTGAAAAGAACCATCAGCACCGCCCCTGCAAGAAATGAAACAGATATGGGTACTATGCCTACTCCACCGGTGACGACTGCTCCAAGAAATATTGCAGTGGATATGGCAGCCTTTTTAGTGCGGAAATGTTCAGGTGTAACATCTCCTACTAATATCAGCTTTAAGACAGAGCTTAATGAATCCACACGTTCCTTATCCCCCTGGATTAAGAGTACATCCCCAACACGTAGAGGAATCTTTCCAATCTTGTCACATAGGCTTGTACCGTGCCTGTAATGGGCAACAACAGAGATTCCGTAAGTATGCCTGAAATGGAGCTCTTTCAAGGTTTTTCCTTCAAGGAGTGAGTCTGCGGCTATTACTGCCTCAACCATCCTGACGTCACCGGCTTCTAAATCCGCTTCTCCATATTTTATGCCTGATTTTATCTCTACCCCTTTTGCCTGGTCAGCCCTTGCGAGCTTATCAATACTTCCGACAACAAGTAAGGAATCTCCGGTTTCAATTATATAGTGGTCACCCGGCATATAAACATTCCGGCTGTTTCTGATTATCCCTACTACTGTCAGGTCATGCAGGCTTCCGAGTGTCCCGTCAGTTATCCTTGTCCCTACAAGCTCTGAAGCCGGCTTAACCTTCAACTCTGCCAGATACTCTCTTATGTCATAGCCTTCCATTACGGTTTCCTCTCCCCTTGAAGGCAGAAGCAGACGTCCTATAGTAATGAAAAATATTATTCCTCCAAAACAGATTATTAATCCGATCGGCGTAAATTCAAATAATGAAAAAGGCTTGATATTATAGGACGACAACATCCCGGATACCGCTATGTTTGTAGATGTGCCTATGAGCGTAGCCATACCGCCTAACATTGAACCGAATGCAAGAGGCATCAGGAGCTTGGAAGGATTTATTTTTGCAACCCTTGATACACTTACCGCTGCCGGAAGAAGGATAGCTGTGGCGGCAACATTGTTTATCCATGCTGAAATAACACAAACAGTGAGAAGAAAAACAAACATCAGCCGGGTTGGACTTCTGCCTGCCTTTTTAAGAATAACGTGGGCAATCCTGTCCGCCACACCTGCCTTGATAAGGCCCTCTGTCATTATGAGTACACTGCCTATCATAACAAGGGCATCGTTGCTGAACCCGCTGAATGCCTCTTGAGGTGTAAGGATCTTAAAAAATATAAGCGTAAGTATAGATAGAATGGATACAATATCAACAGAGAGTTTCTCTATGGAATAAAGAACCACTGCGGCAAGTAAGACTATAAGTGTAATAATTATTTGTGTACCGGGCATAGCAAAGGGCATTATACTTGACAAGCCTTTCGCTTTTCAAGTAAATTAACTTGACCTGAAAGAACGATTGATTACACCATACCTTATTTTCCCCTCCCCTTGCGGGAGGGGATGCAGGGGAGGGGGAAAATATTATTTCCTGCGAGAGTGGCGGAACTGGCAGACGCACTGGACTTAGGATCCAGCGGGCAACCATGGGGGTTCAACTCCCCCCTCTCGCATTCAAAGACAGGTAATGAGGTACCCACGAAAATTCCCTCTCCCTCAGGGAGAGGGCCAGGGTGAGGGTGGGGTTTTTCAGATAAGGTAGCATTTAAACATTTTTAGCAACAAAGAATTGGAGAAAGACAGCATGAAGTTTGATATTGAAGTGGTCTCAGATATTAAAAGGGTGTTTAAGATTGAGGTTCCGGCAGAGGTTATCTCAAAGGAGTTTTCAGATGCTTATGATGCACTGAAGAAAAGGGCAAGGATTCCTGGGTTCAGGCCAGGCAAGACCCCCGTATCTATACTTGAAAAAAGATTCGGTAAAGAGGTGGAAGAGGATTTGATAAAAAAGATTGTACCTGACTATTATCTTAAAGCCGTTAAGGAGAGCGGACTCACCCCTGTTTCTATGCCGGAGATTGAGATACTTGACATAAACAAGGGAGAACCGCTGATTTTTACTGCCACAGTAGAGGTCAAACCAAATGTGGAGGTTGTAACATTTGAAGGCATAGAGCTTAAAAAGGAAGAGGTAACGGTTACTGAAGAGGAGATAGACAGCAGGATAAAAGAAATATTGGATATGAATGCACAATTGGAAGTCGCGGAAGAAAACTACCCTTTAGCAAACGGTGACTTTGTGCAGATTGATTATACCGGATACAAAGACGGCAAGCCTGCCCCAGGCATTGACCGCCAGGACGTGTTGTTTCAGGTCGGCACAGGACAGTTCGGACCGGAATTAGATGCAGGAGTGCTTGGTGCCCGCAAGGGGGAAGAAAAAGAGGTAATGATTCCTGCAGATAACTTAATGCTTAAGGTAACGATACAGGAGGTCAAGAAAAAGGTTTTGCCTGAATTAAATGATGACTTTGCGAAAGATGTAGGAGGTTTTAATTCTCTTACTGAACTAAAAGACAGTGTCAGGGAGAAATTAACTGATGAAAAAACTGATACACTTAATGGAAAATATAAAACAGAGATTGTAAAAAAACTTATTGAACGTCACCCGATAGAGGCACCTCCTGCAATGGTTGAAAGGGAGATGGGGAGATTCCTTTCAAGGACAAAGAAGTATATGAATAGGCAGGGTGCTTTTGAACCTGAAGAGGAAAAATCTATTAGAGAAAAATATACCCCTTATGCTGTAGAAGAGATAAAGGGAGACATACTCCTTATGGCAATCGGAGAGCAGGAAGGTATAAGTGCAACAGATGAGGAAGTAGAGAACGAGATAAATAAGATGGCCAAAAAGCATAATCAGGATGTGCAGAGAGTTAGGAAATCCATAGAAGCCTTGGATAATGGCATGGAAGGATTAAGGATTAGGGTTACGGTGGAAAAGGTTTTAGGTCTTGTTAAGGAAAAGGCCATCTGGAGTTAAACAAAGGAGACAAAATAAAATGCTGGTACCTATTGTAATAGAGCAGACAAGCAGGGGAGAGAGGGCTTATGATATATACTCACGTTTGTTAAAAGACAGGATAATATTTATAGGCACTCCGATTGATGATAATTTTGCAAACATAATAATTGCCCAGCTTCTGTTCCTTGAAGCAGATGACCCTGATAAGGATATTTATCTTTATGTAAACTCACCCGGCGGGGTTGTTACCTCCGGCATGGCAATCTATGATACCATGCAATATATAAAGCCTGATGTCTCTACAATTTGTATCGGACAGGCTGCAAGCATGGCGGCGCTTCTGCTTGCTTCAGGGGCAAGGGGAAAACGATATGCACTCCCGAATGCAAGGGTCATGATCCATCAGCCATTGGGCGGATTTCAGGGCCAGGCAACTGATATAGAAATCCACGCGAAAGAGATATTGAAGATTAAAGACAACCTTAATCAAATCCTTTCAACACATACCGGCCAGCCTATCGAACGTATACGTCAGGATACTGAGCGTGATTACTTTATGTCTGGTGTGGAGGCAAAGGACTATGGTATTATAGATGAGGTAATTAAGGAAAGGGTACCTAAAGTACCTAAGAGTTAAATAACAGGAGGTTGAAGTATTTATGGGAAGTCAGATTAAAGGTAAAGAAGGCGATGTACGCTGTTCCTTTTGTGGAAAGGGCAAGGCAGAGGTAAAAAAACTAATAGCAGGGCCGACTGTCTATATCTGTAATGAATGTGTTGACCTGTGCAACGATATACTCGGTGAGGCGTGGGAAGAGGAACGCACTGTTGAATCTGTAAAACTTCCCAAGCCATCAGAGATAAAAGACATCCTCGACAACTATGTTATAGGCCAGGAACGTGCAAAGAAGATCCTTGCAGTTGCAGTGCACAATCATTACAAAAGGATATCTGCAAATATCCGTATAATGAGTGATGTTGAACTTCAGAAGGGAAACATCCTGCTTATCGGTCCGTCCGGAACAGGTAAGACACTTCTTGCACAGACACTTGCAAAGATTTTAGATGTACCTTTTACAATAGCAGATGCCACAACGCTTACTGAGGCAGGTTATGTCGGGGAAGATGTAGAAAATATTATCCTCAAACTTCTTCAGGCAGCAGACTATGATGTAGAGAGGGCGGAGAGAGGCATTGTCTATATTGATGAGATAGATAAGATAAGTAAAAAGAGCGAGAACCCTTCGATTACAAGGGATGTGTCGGGCGAAGGCGTACAGCAGGCATTGCTGAAGATTATTGAAGGGACAATCGCCAGTGTCCCTCCGCAGGGCGGCAGGAAACACCCGCATCAGGAGTTTGTACATGTTGACACCTCAAATATCCTTTTTATCTGCGGTGGAACATTTGTCGGCCTTGAAAATCTCATTAAAAAGAGGCTCGGTAGTTCAACCATAGGTTTTGGATCTGAAGTTGTAAGCAAACAGAACCACAGGATTGGAGAAATCCTGGGCAAGGTACAGACAGAAGACCTTTTAAAATTCGGGCTGATACCTGAGTTTATCGGACGTCTGCCGATTGTTGCTACATTGAATGACCTTGACCATGAAGCCCTTGTTAAGGTATTAACAGAGCCGCGTAACGCCATTGCAAGGCAATACAAGAAACTTTTTGCCATTGAAAATGTATCCCTGCGTTTCACTGACAGTGCTGTAAATGCTATAGCAAAGAAGGCTGTTGCCCTTAAAACAGGGGCAAGAGGGTTAAGGGCTATTATAGAAGAGGTAATGCTTGAGATCATGTATGATCTGCCTTCAAACAGAAACATCAAAGAATGTATTATCAATGAGGATGTAATCCTTGGGCATTCCAAGCCGATTCTTATATACAACAACGAGCAAGAGGCAAAGTCAGCATAAGCCTTTCTTCCAGCTTAGTTGTACTTTTAATAACTAAAGGGTTCAATGGTCTGAACGGTCAAGTGAAAGACAGTACATACTTACCTTGACCCCTTGAACCCTCAACCCTTGAACCCTATTTTTAAATTATGATACCTTTAATCTCAGTAGATAAGATAATGAGCAGAAATATTGCTGCAATTGACTCTCATGAGCCTATTGTATCTGCGGCTAAGATCATGAAACAGCAGAAGACAGGGAGTCTTTTAGTAAAGCGTAATGAAAGCCTTGTCGGTATTGTTACTGATGTTGACATGACAAGAAAGGTTCTGGCAGGAGAACTGGATCAGTATGTAACTCCGGTTGAGGCTGTAATGAGTTCGCCTTTCTATACTATTGATGCAGAAGATTCAGTGGCAAAGGCAAATGAGATGATGACTCAATACAATATCCGTCATCTGGTTGTGACAGAAGGCGGTGTCCCTGCGGGAATAATTTCAGCAAGAGATATCCTTGAACCCATATATGAAGAAGAAGGTTCTATCCCCTTCTGGCCTAATCACGCATTAAAGGAGATAGGTGCGGCATTTCTATTGATCGCAATTCTTGGAACACTGATACTCTTGTCACCTGCACCAATGGAACCAAAGGCAGACCCTCTTACAACACCTGAGCACATAAAACCTGAATGGTTTTTTCTTGCTGCATATCAGATACTGAAGTTTGCAGAGATATTAAGATTTCTTGGAGACTGGGCGCCTAAGGTTATCGGCATCCTCTTTGAGGGGGCATTTGTATTTCTCCTTTTTGCAGTGCCTTTTATTGATAAGAATCCGGAAAGGGCTTACAGAAAAAGGCCTATAGCAATCGGGCTTGGGATTCTCTTCGCCCTCATCTTCATGATATTTACTGTATGGGGACATATATCATAGACTAAAGAATCAGAAGTAAGAAGTTAGAGGCAAGAAGTTAGAAGTAAGATTGCCTTAATGAACGAAGGAGGAAGAATTCTCTCCCCTTCAAGGGGAGGGTTAGGGTGGGGATGGGGTGATTTTCGAGTGAATAATAAAAAATCAAAAAATATATTCAAATATAGTTATAAAATAACTCTATCTCTGTTTATAATTACTTTTGCATATTTGCTCAACACCTCCAGCCTTGCCGGGGCACAGGAAACAAATCCTGATTCGCTTATATCCATTGGGAAAGAGGTTTACAATCTGAAAGGATGCAGCGGCTGTCATAAGATTGCAGGCAGCGGAGGCGATATGGGGCCTGACCTGACGAACGAAGGTAACATAGTACCTCATGACGCAGCATGGCATAAAAAGCACTTCAAAGACCCCCAGTCCGTTGTCCCTAATTCAACAATGCCTAACCTTAGCCTGTCGGACAAAGAGATAAATGCGCTTACTGCATTCATGCAAAGTCTCAGGAGTGTGGATCTGCCTAAGGACATAGAAGGAACCATAAAACTCGCCCATGAAAAACTTGATGAGGCAAGAAAAGGGATTGATGAAATAAAGAAGAGCGGGTTTAACGTGGATAACCTTGAAGTAAAATACATAGACGGATGGACCCATCTTGAGACTATTAATAACATGATATACACCCACAATCTCACAGGTGTCTCAAAAGAGACTGAAGATGCAATCAACCTGGCAAAAGAGATAATGGAAGATGTACATTCATATAAAAAAGAACTTGAACACAGGATAGTACAGGGGTTAATATTGATAGTCCTGTTTGTGATAATAGGAGTTCTGGTGTTTATTAAGGTACTCACGATATTAAATGCAAGTGAACAGGCAAGTAAAGCAGTGAATAGTAAATAGTTAATGGTGAATAGAAGTAAGACATAAAAAGTAAAAGGTAAAAGGTAGAAACAGAACATTCCCTCCCCTTCAAGGGGAGGGTCAGGGTGGGGATGGGGTTATTTCCAGATGACCAAAATTGAAATATGCGCACCCGCCGGCAACCTGCCATCTGTGAAGGCTGCGGTTGATAATGGTGCTGATGCAATATATATGGGATTCTCAGGGGATACTAATCTCAGAAACTTCCCTGCACTTAATCTGACTGATGATGAAGTATACAAGGCCATACAGTATGCACATGGGAAGAATAAAAGGGTTTTTATCACTGTAAATGCGTATCCGCAGGAAAAAGAGCTTCCACTTGCTTATGACGTGGTAGATAAGGCATACAGCTATGGTGCTGATGCTGTGATAGCCTCTGATATTGCAGTACTATCTTACGCAAGAACTAAATATCCCGGGATGAGATTGCACCTATCTGTTCAGGCAAGCGCCTCAAATGTTCGGTCCATAGAATTTTTCCGTAAGCATTTCGGGATAAAGAGGGTTGTACTTCCGAGGGTACTGACACTCGATGAAATCAGAGAATTGAGAGACCAGACAGATATAGAGATTGAGATTTTTGCACTCGGCCTGCTCTGCATCAACAGCGAAGGCCAGTGCTTCCTCTCCTCATATATTACCAGCGAGTCCATCAACACTTATGGCGCATGTTCCCACCCCAAATTTATTAATTTTGAAGAAGATGCTGATAATGAAGGGGAAGGGACATTAAAGATACTCTCAAACAATGTACTACTGAATAAATACTCTCCAATGGAAGAGGTCGCATACCCGACTCCATGTAAGGGGAAATATTACAATAAGGCTACTGATAAGCTGAATAATTCCATTCAGGACCCTGAATCCCTAAATGTAATCGAGATACTCCCTGAGATTATACAGACAGGGATAAACTCCATAAAGATTGAGGGAAGGCAGAGGAGCCGCTCTTATGTTGAAAAGGTTGTCAGCACGTTCAGAGAGGCTGTTGATAATTACTATAGTAATTCCCATTCTGTCATAGACAGATCCAAAAGGGAGAGTCTTCAGACCCTTTTTGAGGGGCTTTCACCAAGTTACGGTTGTTACAAAGGAAAATGAAGATCACCCTCGGCCCAATCCCCTTCCTGTGGGATAAAGAAAGGATACTCTCTTTTTATAAAGAGATAGCAGACAGCCCTGCCTCTGTTGTTTACATTGGAGAGGTCGTATGCAGTAAACGCTCTGTCCTTGGTATTAAGACACTAAGTACAATCGCTCAGATATTGAAGGACGCCGGTAAAGAGGTCGTCATCTCGACATTCGGCCTTGTCACTAATAAGGCAGAACTCGATTTTATTGAATCCCTGCATGAGTTGCCGTTTCCAGTTGAGGCCAATAATCCGGGAACACTGAATATA
This sequence comes from Nitrospirota bacterium, assembly GCA_016212215.1. Lineage (NCBI taxonomy): Bacteria > Pseudomonadati > Nitrospirota > Nitrospirota bacterium. Next base: position 1,802 of record JACRGV010000017.1, on the reverse strand, counting down.
TTTACGGATGGAGCCCATATGAACGACTCGCTCACAAAGGGGCATGAAAATCAGTGGGACAAGAATGTCCCGCCTATCCTCGGTTTATTCACGGATGTGGAACCATCCCCATTTGTGGATAGGCGGGGTTTTCCAACCCCGCCGGAGGGATTTTCGGGTGAACCTTCCTCAGCCTCTCATTCCCGAAGGGATTTAATCGGCGGCCCTCACCTTGCCGTTTACAATGCCCCAACCGCACAATTTTTCCATAAAACAGGTATAACGAGACTCGTATTCATGCCTGAATTAGAAAGGCGGGCAATAGAGACCATCTCTCAATCCATCCCTTCCTGTGAAAAAGAGATAATTGTATTCGGCAACCTGCCGCTTGCATTTTCATGGAGGTGCTACACTGCGCGTGCTGTAAATCTCTCAAAGACAAATTGTGCAATAGTATGTAAAAATTATCCTGATGGTATGCCGCTTGAAACCATGGATGGCATGTCATTGTTCAATATCAACGGCACACAGCTCATAAGCAGTAGAAAGGTCTGCATGGTTGAACAGATAGAAATAATAAGAAAAATAGGTATAGAAAATATACGCATAATACCGCAGATACAGAACACAACTGATATTATAGATATATTTTCTAAAGTAACAGAGGGCACAATGTCTGGGCAGGAGGCCCTTGAAATATTAAAGTTATACGCCCCGGAGGGGATTAGTAATGGCTGGTTCTATGGAAAACCGGGATGGGAGTATGTGGAAAAAGATCCTGCTGAGGTTGGCGCCGGACATTCTCCACAATCTTATATTCAGGACGATCTTAGATAAGACACTAAATAAGAATCCTGAAATCCGTAAAAGATTAACTGAAATAAACGGTAAGACATTTCTCTTAGAGGCAAGGGATATAAACAAGAGTTATGTCTTTTATGCAGATAACGGCTCAGTTAAAGTAGATTTCGGAAAGAAAAGAAAGCCCAACGTTATCATGCAGGGTAACTTTGATACCTTCATGAGCCTGTTCCTGCATAAGGCCGACGCCGACAGCCTCTTCTTCTCAAGAAAACTGGTAATAAAGGGAGAGGTCAAGACATCCGTTTTTTTTAAAAATCTGTTGGAGCATTTGTAACCTTTACTCATAGCATCATGAGAACACACGTTAAATTAAGTTGATGCCTTATATTTTAACCAAATAACTTCTTCAGCTTATTGCCTGCATCTTCCTGAATACATAGATAAGTGATGTCCGATGTTTCAAGGCATGAATGAACATCAATCATTTCACATACTTATAAATTATTTGATAAAAACTCTGCTATAATTCCTCTTTTTAATTGTTCACGACAGAATTGATTCTGATAGTTTCTAAGACAGCCATAGCAACTTGTTTCATTACCACAGCTACAATTATTTACACGCTCAAACACGCTATTAAGCACCCCTTCAAGATTATTTTCATCAACGATGCGTTTAACATGACCAGCACCGCCCGGAACGTTATCAAACAGTACAAGCACGGTCTTTCCCTCATACGGATATAAACAGTTTTCTTTCTTTCATCAGCCCATTTCATTTCTTTGTTTAATTTATCCCTTAACTTTTGATCCTTGGCATCAAGCCACTCACTCTCTTTTTTCTTGTAGAATTCTTGCAACCTAAGGTATTCATCTCTTATTTGTATATTACAAAAAAAATCTACTCCTCTGAACTTGGGATAGACATTAAGTCAGGCCGGGAGGAGGAACTCTTTAAATGGTTCCTTGCCTGCCTGCTTTTTGGAAAGCCTATACAGCAGGAGGTGGCAAAACGCACTT
>JACRGV010000016.1 GCA_016212215.1 Nitrospirota bacterium | reverse complement strand
TTTAGAGGACGCCCTTAAAAATACAGGCTATGAAGAGGTTACTCTATCTTCACTTAGTACAGGAGATTTTGGATGCCTTAGTGATATGATGGACACCCTTTTAAAGAAATATACTGATGAGCATGTCTCATTCTCTCTCCCATCTTTAAGGGTAGAGACACTGACCCCAACCCTTATTGACCAGATAACAACAGAAAAGAACTCAAGTTTCACAGTAGCCCCAGAGGCCGGTACAGACAGGCTGAGGAAGGTAATTAATAAGGAGATGGATGAGGGCGTGTTCGAGACAACAGTGCATGATGTATTTAAGAGGGGGGTAAAGTCATTAAAACTCTACTTTATGGTCTGCCTTCCTACTGAGACAGATGAGGATCTGGATGGTATTGTAAGTCTTGCGAAGAGGGCAAAAGACATAGCAAGGAGATATGGAAAAAGGGGAAAGGATATTACAGTCAGTGTATCTACATTTGTACCGAAACCGCATACACCTTTTCAGTGGTATGGACAGGTGTCACGCGAGGAGATAGAACGCAGGATCAAGTATCTGAAGGCCGGCCTTTATAAGGTTGGTGTATCTTTCAAGTTCCACAACCTTGAGATGAGTTATCTTGAGGCAGTGTTTTCAAGGGGAGACAGAAGGCTCTCAAGCGTAATTGAGGCGACATGGAAACTTGGGTCGCGTTTTGACAGTTGGACAGATAGGTTTGATGCTCAGAAATGGAAGTCTGCGTTTGAGCAATGTAATATTGACCCTGATTTTTATTCATCAAGAAATATCTTTTTAGATGAGGTACTTCCGTGGGAACATATAGAAACCGGCGTCACAAAAGAATTCCTCATCAAAGAATATAACAGGGCTGTAAGCGGGCGACTTATTCCTGATTGCAGATACGGCAACTGTCCCAACTGCGGCGTGTGTGACATGGATGCGGTGAGGGGGAGAAAGGAAGAAGGAATAAGACCAATCGCAAGAAGTAAGAAGCAAGAAGTTAGAAGTCAGACAGAAGAAGTAAGAAGCAAGAAGTCAGAAGCAAGAAATAAGATAACAATACCCCCTCCCTTGACGGGAGGGGGGCAGGGTGAGGGTGAGCTAAGAGATACTTCTCACTCCGCACCCCACACTCCGCACATGCTCCGTGTATGCTATGAAAAGACCGGGGATATGAGGATGCTGTCACAGCTTGAGATAATCAGTACATTCTCAAGGGCATTCAGGAGGGCATCTATGCCTACTTCATTCTCTGAAGGTTTTCACCCTCATCCTAAACTTTCCTTTGGCCCGGCACTTCCTGTTGGCGTAGAGGGTATCTGCGAATATATGGATGTGGAGTTAACGGGCGCTGTTTCTGCGGATACATTCAGGAATGAGGTGAATAAACGTCTCCCCGCAGGACTCCAACTGTTAAGTGTGAAAGAGATACCTTACAATTCGCCATCACTGAATTCATTCATTAAATACTATGCCTATCAGATAAGGTTCAACTCCATAAATCCCCCCCTTTTTTCAAGGGGGGGCATGGGGGGGGTATTTTCGGATGAATTAAATCACAATATTCTTAATCTTCCCGAAACCGGAGAGTTATGGGCAACCAGGCTTGTTGAAAAGGACGGAAGGAAGGTTGTACGGAAGATAAACACAAGGCCGTTTATAGAATATATAAGTCAGGTGGAAAATGGTATGATGTTTATTTTATTAAAATCTGTCGGTAATGAATGTTGTCGTCCTTCAGATGTAATAAGTGCCATGCTTAATATAAATGCTAATGACCCCAAAATAATAAATGAAATACTAACCGGATTACTAATAAAACGAACAGGGCTTTATGGAAACAGGGGAGGAGAGATTGTGTCTCCTGATGGTATTCCCTGGACGAAGCCAAGGGAGCAGATATGCCTACAGAGATAATAATAAATGCAGCACCTGAAGAGACGAGAGTTGCCCTCATGGAAAATAAAGAGGTTGCAGAACTCTATATTGACAGGAGAAAAGAGAGCGGGGTCGTAGGGAATATTTACAAAGGCAAGGTGGTCAAAATCCTTCCGGGGATTCAGGCGGCCTTTGTTGACATCGGCCTTGATCGGGCTGCCTTTCTGTACGTCAGCGATGCCGGTGCTGATGCTGAAGAATATGCAAGGATGATTGAAGAAGAGGGTTTTGACGGCAAGCTGGAACTTAAATCTACAAAATACAGTATTGAAGAGATACTGCAGGAAGGGCAGGAGATTGTGGTTCAGGTCGCTAAAGAACCTATAGGGACAAAAGGGGCACGCATCACATCTTATATATCTTTACCGGGCCGGCACATTGTATTGATGCCGACAGTAGACCACATCGGGATATCCCGGCGTATCAAAGACGGCAAGGAGCGTACAAGATTAAAGGAGATGGTGCAGGAGATTAAAAAGGAAGGGATGGGATATATTGTCAGGACTGCAAGCGAGGGGGTTGATAAAGAATCACTGGCCGCTGACGCAGAATTCCTCGAACTGTTATGGGAGAATGTTCAGAAGAAGAAAGATGGACCTACTGCACCTGTCATGCTCTATTCCGAACTTGACCTGATATTCAGGACTGTGCGGGACATATTTACAAGCAGTATAGACAGGCTTGTTATAGATTCAAGGACAGAATATGAAAGGATAAAGGAGTTTGTACGCCTCTATCTTCCGGCCATGCTGCCGAGGGTGGAGTTATATCAGGGGGATGAATCGTTATTTGAATCTTACGGCATAGAGGCTGAGTTAAACAGGGCATTGGATAAGAAGGTGTGGTTAAAGTCCGGCGGATACATTGTTATTGACCACACTGAGGCACTGACAGTTATAGATGTAAATACAGGTAAATATGTCGGCAAGAGGGACCCTGAAGAGACCATCACCCAGACTAACCTTGAGGCTGTCAAAGAGGTGGCCTACCAACTCAGGCTCAGGAACATAGGCGGGATAATCATTATAGATTTTATTGACATGGAAAAGGAGAAGAACAGGGACAAGGTCTTCAATTCCATGCAGGAGGCATTCTCACAGGATCGTGCAAAGACCAATATCATACGGATGTCAGAGCTTGGCCTGATAGAGATGTCGAGAAAGCGGACAAGGGAAAATATCATGCGCACACTGTGCGAGCCGTGCCACTACTGCAACGGACATGGCTACACAAAATCCCCTACAACAGTCTGCTATGAGATATTCAGAAAAATAAGAAAGATCTCCCGCACAACAAAAGACAGAAAGGTCATCGTCACCGTCCACCCCAGCGTCGCAGGCCATATCTTTGATGACGAAAGACACATCCTAGAGGAACTGGAAAAGGAATTCCAGAAGAGGATAATCATAAAGAGTGACGCGGGGATACATGTAGAGGAGTTTGATATAGTTACGATTTAAATTTCAAAAGGCTAATAACGAATTTCTACACTGTATCTACACGGGCGTTTTAAATAATAAAAAAGGGGTTAGAAAATCTCCTAACCCCTTGAAAATCCTGGTGAGCCGTGGAGGGATTGAACCTCCGACCCGCTGATTAAGAGCTTGATTAGTAGGAAAACATATAACTCCTTGATTCTCGGTCTGGTTTCCCTTTTTATATTAAGAATCAAGGGGTTAAGGCTTTATATCTATTCCAGTTGATTCCTGTTAATTCTATCTGTTCCGACCTGTTTTAGCACAAAATTAGCACAATTTTAGCACAATAATTTTTACCCGAAATCATTACAAAATCATATCTACCTTTGTTTGTAAATCTCTCTTCTATGCCCTACCCTCAAGACAACAATCTTATCTTTCTCTATATCAAAAACAATCCTGTAATCTCCTACCCTGAAACGATAAGAACCGAGGTTGGAATCAGTAAGTCTTTCAGCATGGTGTAAAGGATCAACCTTATAACGGAGAAGGGTCTTACCTATTCTGTCTTTTATTTTATGGTCTAACTTTTCTATATCTTTTACAGCCCTTTGGGTATAGACAAGGTCATATTTCACTTCCCGAAGACCTCTTCATGGGTCTTTACTCTTTTTGCCTTATAATCGGCCCTCGCTTCCCTGATACTCTTAAGGTACTCTGGAGATGTAGCTGCAAGTATGTCTTCGAGGAATGCATCTCTATCCTTTTTTTTCATACCTTTTATGGCATCAATAATCTCTTCCTGTTTTACCTGAAGTTTTAAAGCCCCTAACATTTATTACCTCCACGAGTTTGTCATTAATATGGATTCTTTACTTTTTCAGAATCTTTACACAGGCATAGAACCATGTCAAGCCCAGGTTGGATTGACACTAACATTGACACACACATTGACACTAACATCTTGACAGCAATATCTCATCCTGCTACTTTAACCTCAGATAAGAATATTTCTATAGCTGGTTAGTAAGCGGTTAAATAACCCCATCTTCACAAGTTGAGGGGAAGATGGCATGATGGTATCCAACAATGAAAGGAGAGCCGTCATGTCAAATTATTTTGAAGAGTGTAGTGAAGTAGGGGA
>JACRGV010000015.1 GCA_016212215.1 Nitrospirota bacterium | reverse complement strand
AGATGTTAGTTCTTAATATTACGCATTTTGTAACTCATATTACACATATTATTATCAGGTTATACTCTTGAGACTTGTGCAAAAAAATTAATACGGATGTTACATGTATAATCTATCAATAATCTACTGCGGATATTTATGGCAGTATAGACATTGTTGTTTAGCAGCGTGGTTTTTTGGTAAAGGCTTTTCTGTGGTTTTAACATGGCATTGTATACATTCTTCTATTTTTAAAATCTTTGTGTGTATCTTATCGTCAGGAATGGCAGGAATCTTTCTCTGGAAACGTGGAAGTACAAAAATTGTGGTCAGGGTTAAAGAAGTTGCGAATATAAAGGCTATCCATTTGAGTAATTTTATTTTACTGGGTGTCATATTTATTAGGGTTCAAGGGGTCAAGGGTTCGTGGGTTCAAGGGGTAAAATTACAGGAGCATCTTCTTCATGTTCCACTATAGAAGTATCTCCCCCTTCTTCAACTGTTAGGTCGGAGAATTCTTTTAATGTCGGGAGGTCTGCTATATCTCTTAGTCCAAAGTATTGCAGAAATTCTTTGGTTGTAGAGTATAGAATAGGTTTGCCGGGGACATCTTTCCTTCCAATTATCTTTATCAGGTGTTTATCCAGAAGCCCCTTTAACACTCCTGATGAGTCCACACCACGGATGTCCTCTATCTCAGACTTTACAATAGGCTGTTTATAGGCAACTATAGCCAATGTCTCAAGGGAGGGTTTTGAAAGACGCGTTGACTGTTTTACCTTCTTTAGTTTTTTTATCCATACAGCGAGTTCCGGGCGTGTAATTAACTGGAATCCCCCGGCCACCTCAGCAATCCTTAATCCTGAAGGACGCATCTCATATTCATGCTGTAAATCCCATAATAAATTTCGCATCTTCCCCCGGTCTATATCTTCAAGCACATTCTTAACCCGTTCCACAGACAGAGGCTCGCCGGATACAAATAATAATGCCTCTAAAATAATTTTTATCTCAACATCTTCCATTGCTTCCCCTTCATCCGAAAATCAACCCCATCCCCACCCTACCCCTCCCCTTGAAGGGGAGGGAATCAACGTAGCCCCCTAACCCCCTCCCGTCATTTCAATTTGGGGAGAGGGAATCTTCTCTGTTTTATCTTACTTCTTTCTTCAGCCTTTCGAACTTCTTACTTCTTGCTTCTGACCTCTTGCTTCTAACTTCTACCTTCAGCCTAAATACCTTCAGCCTTTTCTTCACTTTCCGCCTTAAACACCCTGATCGTCTCCCTGTCCTCAACCTGCAGCAGCCTGATTACCCGCATCTTGGCAAGTTCAAGGAGTGCGAGAAATGTTACCACAATTGAACGCTTTGTGGAATCATTATCAAGGAGTTCATATAATGTAAGTCCATTAATGCCCTCTGTTTCGAGCCGTTCTATAATAGCTGTCATTCTTCCGCGTACAGTCAGCTCCTCAGGGATTATATCAAGCGTTTTTTTATCAGGGAGTCTGTCAAGTACATCCCTGAATGCATCAATGAGCTCAAATATCCCGACCTCAATCATTAACTCTTCTTTATCTTCTTCCGTCACGTCAGCCGCTGCAGCAGGTGCAGGCTCATGCCCCTGATAAAAAATATCACGCCATATTTCCTCACGTTTTCCGAGTTCGTCTGCAACCTCTTTAAAGCTTTTGTATTCAAGGAGTTTTCTTATAAGCTCTGCCCTGGGGTCATCTTCTTCAAGTTCATCAACACCTGCCTTTTCTTCCTGAGGCAGGAGCATCCTGGATTTGATGTAAGTCAGGGTAGCGGCCATCAATAAGAATTCACCGGCTATCTCCAGATTAAACTCCTTCATGAGTTCTATATATTCGAGGTATTGGTGGGTAATTAAAGATATTGGTATATCATAAATATTAACCTCATTCTTCTTTATCAAATGCAACAATAGATCAAGCGGCCCTTCAAATGCCTCAAGCTTTATCTGATATGACATGCCTTCCTCTTTTCTTATTTCTATCTTCTTGCTTCTTACTTCTACTATCTATTTTAACCCCACCCTCACCCTGACCCTCTCCCTGAGGGAGAGGGGATGTTTGTTCACCATTCACCATTCACCATTCACTGCCGTCACATTATATCAGGACTTGCTATCGTAAATCTATCACTGATTTTCTTTTCCTCTTTACACCATCATAAGAGAAGTGTTATTATTTCCTGCTTAAAAAATAATTAAGGGGATATACATCAGTAAATGAAGTACCTGAGGTTGTTTAACCGGTTAACACTGCTCTGCTATTGCCTTATCACACTTTTTTTAATCAACACAGCGTATGCACAGGAAGACATTAAGGCAGAGCTGTCTGTTATTAAACAAATTGAGGTCAGGGGAAATAAACGTATTGAGGCATCAACTATCCTTACACGGATAAAGACAAAGGAAGGGGATACTTACTCAGCGGAACGGACAAGGGAGGATTTAAAGACACTCTTCAATACTGATTATTTCGATGACATAAAGTTTGAGACTGAGGCATCAGATGGAAATATAAAGCTTGTCATCTCTGTGAAAGAAAGGGCAATCCTAAAAGATATTAATTTTGATGGGAATGACAAGGTCACAACTGAGAGGCTGAAAGAGAAGATTACACTTATATCAGGGACACCTTTCAGCAACAAACAGGTTAAAGAGAGTGTAGAGAGAATAAAGGCGCTCTATCAGGAGGATGGTTATTATGATGCATCCATCACACCCGTCATCTCCAAAATCACAGAAGATAAGGCATCTGTTACCTTTTTAATAAAAGAAGGGAAAAAGATAAAGATCAAAGAGGTCAGGATATTAGGAACAGAAAAGATCTCTGAATATAAAATTAATAAGGCAATCAACACTAAACGGTATAAGCGGCTTACGTCATGGCTCTCAGGTACAGGGATTTATAAGGAGATTGAGGCAGAGGGGGATATTGACCGTATTCGTGAATATTATCTGGACAGGGGTTATATCCATGTACAGGTAAGCGGCCCGGAGATTGAAGTAATCGAAGGCGGAAGATGGATGAGGATAATCTTCAGGGTTAATGAGGGAGAAAAATTCAGGGTCAGGAATATTGATTTCAAAGGTAATGATATATTCGCAAATAATATCATTGAGAAAAAGATTACCCTTAATAAGGGTATGGTCTTCAGCAGGAGACAGCTTCGTGAAGATATCTCAAAGGTAATAGATTTGTATGGTGAGGGTGGTTATGCATTTGCAAATGTAAATCCTGATTTAAGGCCGGATGAGGTCTCAAGAGAAGTGGACATTACACTTAATATTGAGAAGGGAGAAAAGATAAAGGTCAGGAGGATTAATATCGGCGGGAATGAAAAGACACGGGATAAGGTAATCCGCAGGGAGATTCGCCTGAATGAATTGGACTACCTTAATACAACTGCACTCAAAAGGAGCTTTCAGCGTATAAATAATCTGAATTATTTTGAAAACATCGAGATCGTTCCTGAATTAGTTACAAAAGACATGGTAGATCTGAATGTTAAGGTAAAAGAAAAACCGACCGGTGCATTCAGCATGGGCGGCGGATACAGCTCTGTTTACGGATTAGTCGCTATGGTTGACCTGACTGAGGGTAATCTTTTTGGAAAAGGAGAACTCTTAAAATTAAAAGGTGAATTCGGGAAACTTAGAACAAGCTATGACCTTACATTCAAGGAGCCATGGTTTTTAGATACGCCGACATCTTTGACAACAAACATCTTTGATACCGTCAGGTCATTTAATAGTTATGACATAAACACAAGGGGAGCTAATGTCGGTGTAGGCCGTTCTTATGGGGAATACTGGAGCGGCGGTGTTTCTTACGGGATACAGACTATAAATGTTAAAGGTACACCTCCTCCATCATTATCAAAAGGGGCGTCAAGGACAGCAAGCGTTACAACTTATGGAACAAGGGATACAAGAGATAACTATTGGGACCCCCGCTCCGGTACTAAAAACAATGCATCTGTAGAATATGCGGATCAATTTTTAGGCGGTGATAATGTATTTGTAAAATATACCCTTGATACTGTCTGGTATTACCCTCTTGTATTAGATTCAGCATTCATGGTACACGGCAGGTATGCAGCCGGTCAGGGCCTTAGGGGAAATGAATTTCCTGCAAATGAAAGATTTTATGTGGGAGGTATTTACACTGTAAGAGGCTTTGATTACGGCAAGGCTTCTACAACTTCTACGATTGATCCTAAAACAGGTGACCTTCTCGGCGCTGATAAAGAATTAATTATTAATGCTGAATATATTATCCCTCTTGTAAAAGAGGCCAGAATTAATGGTGTCCTGTTTTATGATGCAGGGTCAGGTTTTGGGAAAGATGACAGTGTTGCATTATCAGACCTGAGAACAAGCGTCGGCGGAGGATTCCGGTGGCTCTCCCCTATCGGCCCATTACGTCTTGAGTGGGGATACAATCTGAAACCAAAACCGGGTGAAAGGCAAGGGATCTGGGAGTTTTCGATCGGGACACTGTTTTAAAGGCTGATAAGAAGCAGAATGTAAGAACAAGAAGTTAGATAAAAGAGACAATTCCCATCCCTTTGCTTGAGGGTGTTTTGTAACTATATTTCCCTCTCCCTCAGGGAGAGGGTCAGGGTGAGGGTGGGGTTAACGAGTTCTAAAACAAGAAAGGAGAGTATATGAAAATCAGTGGAATCAAAAAAGTGTTTGCATTCACAGCAGTAACAGGGATGATTATCTATGCATTTACTGCATCTCCGGTAAGGGCTGAGGAGTTTAAGATTGGGTATGTTGATGCACAAAAGGTGCTGGATGAGAGTACATTAGGACAGCGGGTGAAAGAGTCTTTAAATGAATACGTGCAAAGCAGGCAGAAGATAGTTGATATCGAAGAGACTGAACTTAAAAAACTTGAAGAGGATTTATCCAAACAGGGTGCTGTCCTGAGTCCTGAGGCAAAACAGGATAAAGAAGAACAGTTACAGAGAAAGTATATGGAATATCAGAAGAAGGTAGGCGAACTTCAGAAAGAGATTCAACTGAGAAGGACTGAAAAACTTGAAGAATTCAATAAAAACCTTGAGAAGATTGTAAAAATATTCGGAGAAAAAGATGGTTATTCTATGATCTTAAACAACCCTGCATCAAATACTGTCATGTATTCAAAACCATCACTCGACCTTACAGAACAACTGATCAAGGAGATTGATAAAAACATCACAAAAGAGGCGCCGAAAACAGAAAAAGATAAGTAAGGAGAATGAAAATGGAACACGAATGACACAAATATTACGAATGACTCGAATTTAAAAATATACAGTTTTTATTCGTGAAATTCGTCTTATTCGTGAAATTTGTGGTCATTTTTTGAGAATTTTCGGATGAACCGTCATGAACCGTGGGTTCACAAAGGAGGATGAAAACCACCCCCCCAAGCCCCCCCCTTGTTAAGGGGGGGAAAGTTCCATTGGTGCTCAATGGCCAACGGCAATCCCCCCCTTTGTTCAAGGGGGGGCATGGGGGGGTTATTTTCGGATGAACCGTCATGAGCGGGGCGATCACAAAGGGGCATGAAAATCAGCGGGACAAGAATGTCCCGCCTATCCTCGTAGATATGGATAGGCGGGGTTTTCTAACCCCGACGGAGGTAATTTTCGGATGAAATTTGTGGTCATTTTTTGAGGATTTTCGGATGAAACCTAAGATCAAAATAACCCTCGAAGAAATTGCAAATAGACTTGAGGGCGAATTAACAGGTAATTATGAGAACATACTGGTATCCAATGTAGCAGGACTGAAGGAGGCAGTAGAAGGTGACATTAGCTTCCTTGCCCACAGGAGACACATCAAAGACCTTGAAAATACCAGGGCATCAGCAGTAGCTATCCCAAGGGATCTGGCCTTTGACAGACTGCCGGCAATTAAAGTAGATAATCCATATTATGCCTTTTCCCAACTGCTGAATATATTTTATGAAATTCCTGATATCCGGAAAGGGCAACAAGGGATAGACGAAAGAGCTGTTATAGGAAATAATGTCCAATTAGGAAATAATGTTACCATATATCCCTTTGTATACATCCAAGATTGTGTAACAATCGGTGAAAATGTTATTATCTATCCCGGCACATTCATTGGAGAAGGGTCGTCTGTGGGGAGCAATACACTCATTTACCCGAATGTGACCATACGTGAAGATGTCACAATTGGGGCAGGTGTAATAATACACAGCGGTGCAGTGATTGGGAGTGACGGCTTCGGATATGTCTTCCATAAAGGTATTCATCACAAGATACCTCAGAAGGGCGGCGTGATTATTGAGGACAATGTTGAGATAGGGGCAAACACAACTATTGACAGGGGGACATTAGGTAACACGATTATAAAGCGAGGAACAAAGATAGATAATCTCGTGCAGGTTGCACATAATGTTACCATTGGAGAAGATTGTATTTTTGCAGCTCAGGCAGGGATTGCAGGAAGCTCAACAATTGGAAAACGCGTAACCCTTGCAGGTCAGGCCGGTGTAACAGGTCACGTAAAAGTGGGAGATAATGTAACAGTTGCTGCCAAGGCAGGTGTAACAAAAGAGATTAAAGACGGGCAAACAGTCTCCGGTATGCCGGCAATACAACACAAAGATTGGTTAAGAACGATGGCAGTATTCGACGGCTTGCCTGAGTTAAGACAGAAACTACTTGCTCTTGAGAATAAGGTTAAGGAGATGGAAAAGGCATCAACAAAAACAGAAACAGAAAGGCACGAAGAAAAGATTTGAAGGTTGAGGAAAATGAGGCCACCTCACCCGGACCCTCTCCCGCCAGGGGAGAGGGAAGCTAATGTTTATTCCCCCTCCCTTGACGGGAGGGGGTTAGGGGGAGGGTGAGCTATGGAGATTTTCTGATGAAGGAGGAAAGCATGGACATAATTGAAATCCAGAGGATACTGCCGCACAGATACCCGTTTCTTCTCGTAGACAGGATTATTGAGATTGAGCTTGGAAAGAGAATAGTCGGCATCAAGAATGTTACAATAAACGAGGGGTTTTTTCAGGGTCATTTTCCAGGTCATCCTGTAATGCCGGGTGTTTTAATAATCGAGGCAATGGCCCAGGTCGGCGGGGTTCTGGCATTCAAGTCTTCTGAAAAAAAGATGGACATCTCCAATAAACTCGTCTATTTCACTGGGATTGACAGGGCAAAATTCAGGAAACCAGTATTACCCGGTGATCAGATACGTTTTGAATTACAGGTCATCCAGGCAAGGGAGCCGTACTGGAAATTAAAAGGCACTGCAACAGTGGATGGTAAAAAAGTGTGTGAGGCGGAGATGATGGCAATGGTCGGGGATAAATGAGTGAGCGGTGAGCAGAAGTTAGAAGCAAGAAGCAAGAAGTCAGAAGCAAGAAAGAAAAAAAGAGGAAAGAAAAAATTTATGAATAATATTCATTCAACAGCGATTGTACACCCGGGGGCGAAGCTGGGTGAGGGTGTGAGCATAGGGGCGTTTTCAATAATAGGGGAGAATGTAAAGATTGGGGATGGGACTATTATTGAATCACATGTTGTTATTGACGGATGGACAGAGATTGGGAAAGGAAACAGGATATACCCTTTTTCAACTATAGGGACACCGCCGCAGGATATTTCTTATGCAGGTGAAGAGACGAGAGTTACCATCGGAGATAAGAATATTATCCGGGAATATGTGACCATACACAGAGGGACAAAGAAAGGCGGCGGCCACACAATTGTCGGTTCCCAAAACTACATTATGGCTTATGTACATATTGCACATGACTGTAACGTAGGCAATAATATCATTATGGCAAATGCGGCTACACTCGGAGGTCACATCTTAGTTGAAGACCATGCTGTTATTGGCGGTTTAACAGGGATTCATCAGTTTGTACGCATCGGTAAATATGCAATGGTAGGCGCCTGCTCTGCTGTTTCCTTAGACGTCCCGCCCTTTGTCTCAGCAGTCGGTAACAGGGCAACACTGTACGGCCTTAACATTGTAGGTTTAAGACGTCATGGCTTTAATAAGGAACGTGTTCTGAAAATAAAAAAGGCATACAAGATTTTATTCCGTTCCAAACTCTCATTAAAAGAGGCAATAACAAAAACAGAAGAAGAGATAACTGATTCAGAAGACGTAAAGATGTTGATAGATTTTATAAATGGTACAAAAAGAGGGATTGGCAGATAAATTGTCATGAGCGGGGCGCTCACAAAGGGAAATGAAAATAGTAAACAGTAAGCAGTGAGCAGTAAACAGGAAAGGCAGTCTTTATCTGCTAACTGCTTACCGCTTACTGCTTACTTGGGGTCATTTTCGGATGAACCCTCATGAAACGGAGGTTTCACAAAGGAGGATGAAAACCACCCCCCCAAGCCCCCCCTTGTTAAGGGGGGGAAAGTTCCTTTGGTGCTCAATGGCCAACGGCAATCCCCCCCTTTGTTCAAGGGGGGGCATGGGGGGGTTATT
>JACRGV010000014.1 GCA_016212215.1 Nitrospirota bacterium | reverse complement strand
GGGTTCACAAAGGGCAATGAAAACCCCACCCTCACCCTAACCCTCTCCCTGAGGGAGAGGGGGCTATGTTGATTCCCTCCCCTTCAAGGGGAGGGGTAGGGTGGGGATGGGGTTGATTTTCGTATGAAAAGAATCGGTCTTCAAAAAAAGGTATTAATCACAATCCTCATAACAGGTTTTCTCTCCCTGGCAGTAGGTCTATTTGTTACTTATCGCCAGGTGAGGAGTATACTTGTCGAGGCTATCGGACGTGACTTTGCTGAGATTGCAAAAAAGACCTCAGAGCGATTTGATGTTGCAGTAAAGGAAGAGGTTAATAATTTTAACCGCCTTGCAGATGATACTGAATTTTTACAAGCAGTAAAAGCAGAGAATAAAACACAGATAGAGAATATACTTGAGGATTACCTGAAGCACTCAGCAGAGAGGGAGGAACACCTCGGATTATTTGTAGTTAATGAAGATGGGAAAATAATAGGAAACAGCAGGTTAAAGTTAACTCACCTTTCAGAAATGATATATAAGGACGGATGGGATAAGATTTATTCTAATGGAAACGGAAGTATTTATGCGAGTGATATATTCTTGAACAAAGAGACAGGCGACAGGTCATTTGAGATTGGGATTCCGATTATTGACCCATACACAAATAAGGTTTTAGGCGGAATAAGAAGCATTATGAATGTTGATATATTTTTCAGGTTTGTTAAAGATATGAGCTTCGGTAGAACCGGACATGGCATGTTGGTAGACTCAGAAGGGACTCCCCTTATATGTTCCATCCTGCCTCTGGTATCACATTCAATGAATCAGGAGCTTGTAAACCTGATAACCAAAAAAGGAGAAGGCTGGGAGATCGTGTCGAATGATGCACACGGGGGGGAAAATTCTATTATAGGGTTTAGTCCGCTGGTATACATAAATTCGATGGGGGCAGAAAACATAGGCGGCCATAAATGGTATACATTTGTGCGGCAGGCCCCGGAAGAGACCTTTGCTCCTGTATACAGGCTGTTAATGCAAATCCTGGTATTTGAATCCATACTTGTGTTATCTGTTTGTGTACTTGGTGTTTCGATAGTCAGGAAATTGATAGTACGGCCTATCGGTATACTTACCAATGGTGTCGAACGTGTCTCCAGGGGTGACTTTGATCACAATATTGATATACGTACCAGGGACGAGCTTGAAATCCTTGCTGATGGCTTTAATAAGATGCGTCTGTCCTTAAAAGAAGTCTACACTAATCTTGAAGATAAGATTAAAGACAGGACTGCGGCATTAAGGGCATCTGAAAATAAGTACAGGGCACTGATGGAGCAGGCTTATGATGCAATACTCCTTATAGATCCGACATCAGGCCGCATTGTTGAGGTGAACCTTCAGGCAGAGACATTGACAGGTTATACTGCTGAAGATTTTGCAACGAGCAAATATTGGAACCTCTTCCCTGAATCAATGATGGCCTCTGCAAGAGAGCATTTTAATAAAGGGGTTGAAAGGGGATTTGCATTATTTTATGATTTACCATTAAGGAAGAAGTCCGGAGAAACCGTTAATGTTGATTTAAGTGCAAGGCTTATAGAGTTTAACAATGGTAAGGTGTTTCATGTAGTAATGAGGGATGTAACAGGCAGGAAAAAAGAAGAGAATAAAATTTCTTCTTGACATAAGACGTATAAATAAATAGAATATCCTATTCGTGTGAGGGGAATAAAAAAATGAACAGAACTATTTCAGCAAAAAAAGAAGATGTAAAAAGAGACTGGTATGTAATAGATGCAGAGGGAAAGGCACTCGGCAGGCTAGCATCAAGGGTAGCGGTTGTATTGAGAGGCAAACACAAGACCATCTTTACACCGCATGTTGACACAGGTGACTTTGTTATTGTTATTAATGCAGATAAGGTTAAAGTAACAGGTAACAAAAAAGAGGATAAGATGTATTATCATCACACAGGTTACCCTGACGGTCTGAAGACTAAGAGTCTTGGGAAATTCCTTGAGGAAAGGCCTGAAGACCTCGTAAAAAATTCTGTATGGGGTATGCTGCCTAAGAATAAACTTGGCCGTGCGATATTAAAAAAGCTGAAAGTTTATAAAAGCACAGCTCATCCGCATACAGCACAGATGCCTAAGGCGTTGGATTTATAGTTATAAAATAGGAGATTAAAATTTATGAGTGTTACACAGTATTATGCAACGGGAAAGAGAAAGACGGCAATTGCCCGCGTATGGCTTCAGCCTGGAGATGGAAAGGTTGTTGTAAATAATAAAAAGGCAGAGGAATATTTTACAGTCCCTTCTCTTTTAATATTTATCAAACAGCCGCTTGAGACTGTTAATTTAACTGATAAGTTTAATATCTTTGCAAATATTACAGGCGGCGGTTATGCATCACAGGCAAGTGCATTGAGGCACGGGATTGCAAAAGGACTTCTTGAAGTAGATGCTACTCACAGACCTGCCCTGAAAAAGAAGGGATTAATTACACGCGATTCAAGAGAAAAAGAAAGAAAGAAATACGGTCAGAAGGGGGCCAGAAAGAAATTCCAATTCTCTAAGAGATAGTATTACTACATTGAAATTACAAAAGGGAAGGTTTCTTAATGACCTTCCCTTTTTTTTTGAGCTTATGTAAATTCCCTCCCCTTCAAGGGGAGAGTACCATGATTTCCCCCTCCCTTGACGGGAGGGGGTTAGGGGGAGGGTGAGCTGTGGAGATTATTGTATGACACATAAACTTAAAGTAGCCATAGCCGGTGCAAGCGGATATACGGGAGGTGAGCTGTTACGACTCCTGTATAATCATCCGGAGGTTGAGATTGTTGCAGTTACTTCAGAGAAATCTGCAGGCAGTCCCTTGGTTCAGACATTTCCAAACCTGAAGAAATTCTTTAACCTTAATTTAGAACCGCTTGACCCCCTGAAGATTTCTGAGAAGGCTGATTTCATCTTTACCGCGCTTCCGCATGGCACTTCCATCGGACCTGTTGGAGAATTTATAAAAATGGGGAAAAAGGTAGTAGACCTGAGTGCAGATTTCAGGATTAAAGACCCTGCCATATATAAAGAGTGGTATGGGGCAGAAAATACTAATAAAGCCTTGCTGGACACAGGTGTGTACGGGCTTCCGGAGCTGTACAGGGACAAAATAAAGAAGACATCCTTTGTTGCTAACCCTGGATGCTATCCTACTGCAAGTATTCTTGCGATAGCCCCCTTATTAAAGAATAAGATAATAGTCAATGAAAGAATATTTATTGATGCAAAGTCTTCAATATCCGGCGCCGGCAGGGGGCCGGCATTGCCGTATCACTTTCCAGAGGCACATGAAGGCATGGAGGCATATAAAGTCGGTACTCACAGACATACACCGGAGATCGAGCAGGCTCTATCAGATGTTGCCGGTACTTCTCTAAAAATCTGCTTTGTGCCGCACATTATACCTGCTAACAGAGGGATGCTGTGTACCATCTATGCACCGCTTGCCTTACAAGTAACAGTTGATGACATTATAAATATTTATAAGAAATTTTATTCAGAGGAAACGGCCCTAAGTCTTCGCCTCACAAAGGCTGATGAAAATTCCCTCCCCTTCAAGGGGAGGGTTATGGTGGGGATGGGGTTATCTTCGGGTGAACCTTTCATCAGAATCCTTGATAATGGTACACAGCCTAATATCAGAAATGTAAAAGGCTCAAATTTCTGTGACATAGGAATTGCCGTTGATACCCGCACCGGATGTGTTATAGTAACCTCCGTAATTGATAACCTCGTAAAAGGTGCATCAGGACAGGCTATACAGAACATGAACATAATGATGGGATTTGAGGAGACATCAGGGTTGATGAATCCGGGGATGTTTCCATAGTTAAAGATAGTAAGCAGTGAACGGTAAGCAGTAAGCAGAAGTAAGGATTTAGAACAAAATTCCCTCCCCTTCAAGGGGAGGGTTAGGGTGGGGATGGGGTTTATTTAGCATGAAAATAATCAAAGACGGCAATATTACATCACCAAAAGGATTCCTTGCATCAGGCATTTACGCAGGAATAAAGCGTACGGAAAAACCTGATCTGTCCATTATATATAGTGAACAGGAAGCAACGGCCGCAGGTGTGTTCACAATCAATAAGGTAAAGGCCCCGCCTGTAATTCTTACGCAACGGTACATTAAAAAAGGCATAGCGAGGGCAATAGTTGTGAATAGCGGTAATGCGAATGCATGTACCGGTAAACAGGGAATGATTGATGCAGAAGAGATGGCTGAACTTACTGCAAAGGCGCTGTCCATAAAAAAAGGTGAGGTATATGTTTCATCTACCGGTGTAATCGGCGAGCCTCTGCCGATGGAAAAGATAAGAGCTTCGATAGGGAAGGCAGTTGAAGCACTGAGTGCTATAGGCGGGGACATGGCAGCAGCAGGCATTATGACAACAGACACATTCCCAAAGAAGATTGCAGTCAGGGGAATGGTCGGCGGCAAAATGATTACAGTCGGAGGTATTGCAAAGGGGTCAGGAATGATTCATCCTAAGATGGCCACCATGCTTGCCTTTATAACAACAGATGCAGTATTGGACAAGCGTACACTTTCCGGTGCATTAAAACGCGCTGTTGATAAATCATTTAACAGGATTACAGTAGATGGAGATACAAGTACAAATGATATGGCAATATGTCTTGCAAATGGCATGGCCGGCAACAACTCACTAAAAGGAAAAGAACTTGAGTTTTTTCAGGAGATGCTTGATTTTGTCTGCTATACACTTGGGAGGATGATAGTTAAGGACGGTGAAGGTGCAACAAAACTGGTTGAGATAAAAGTAAAAGGTGCAAAGAACATAAAAGATGCTGAAAAAGTAGGATTTGCAGTGGCCAACTCCAACCTTGTTAAGACAGCACTATTTGCGGCTGACCCTAACTGGGGCAGGATAATGGCAGCAATCGGATACTCCGGTGCGGCTATCTGCGAGGAGAAGATTGCAATCTTCTTCGACAAAACAAAATTTGTAAACAACGGCATCGGCCGCGGTAAAGACATAGAACAAAAGGTAGCAGAAGTAATGCGTCAGAAAGAGTACACAATCACCATTGACCTGAATTCAGGAGACGCAGAGGCAAATATCTTAACAAGCGACCTTACCTATGATTATGTAAAGATTAACGTGGCGTACAGGTCATAACACAAGAAGTAAGAAGTCAGAAGTAAGAAGTCAGAAGTAAGAAGTAAGAAGCAAGAAGTAAGAAGCAAGAAAAGACACCATCTTAACTGTTGACAATCTCATCGCTTAGAAATTGTTTTCTAACAACAGGTCTCTTGCCATTACCATAGCCTCTTCATGATTTGTTATTATGCCGTTATCCTGAGCCTCTCTTAATTGTCTGAGAATATTTCCCATTGCAGGGCCGGGTGCAATTCCAATGGCTATCAAATCCTTTCCTGAGATAAGGACTTTTCTCTCAAGAGTCTTCTTAATTACTTCATAATAATTTTTTACTATATCCTTTGACCGAATAAAATAATTATTTCTGTATTCTTTGCTTGAGGCAGGTCCCTGTGTCCCCTTAATATCAGCCATCCCAAGTATAATGGATGGGATAGCATCATCCTTCATCTTTCTGAACCATCTCATTTTTGTAGAAGATTTGACGCCAGTTGCGGTTAAACTCAGGATATGGAGATGTTCAGCGACTATGAGCGTCAGGAAACTTCTATCCTTATTGGACATCCTCAATCTTTCAGCTATTGTATCTGCAATCATTGCACCTTCAATGTCGTGATTGTAAAAGGTAATGTTGCCTTTATCCGGATGAACACCACCGGTCAAGGGCTTTCCAATGTCATGCAATATTGATGCAAGTTTTAAAAGGGGAAGCCGGTTATTCCTGTTAATATTATCAGCAATCTCCCCTCCCCATTTTTCAAAAAAGAGGACAAGATTATTTATGATATGTTCACAGTTATCCATTACCAGAAGCGAATGTTCCCATACGTCCTTGTGATGGAATGTATTCTGCTCATATCCTTTCATAGCTGAAATTTCAGGAAAGATTACCTCTAAGATTCCGAGCCGGTCCATTTGTCTGAAACAGAATGCACTCTGTGATGTGCTCAATATGTAGAATAATTCAGTTAATATGCGTTCCTGTGAAACCTCTGCAAGGGATTCTACTTTAGTTTCTATATCTTTTAGCGTTAGCGGTTCAATTTCAAAGGATAATGCAGCAGCAAACCGTAAAGCCCGCAATATCCTCAGCGGGTCTGATGCAAAAGAGCCTTCTCCTGCCATTTTTATTATCTTATTATTTAAGTCATCTGCACCATTTAGAGGGTCAATAATCTTATCCGTACTGCCATCCCTTTTAATCTCAACAGCAATGGCATTTATAGTAAAGTCTCTCTGCTGTATATCTTCATATATTGTTTCACCCCGCATTTCAGCAATATCAATAAAATTATTACTGTCGTTTCCGGCGATTACACGGTAACAGGGATGTTCCGGTTTTTTCTCCATAGGCACTACAACAGCGTTATTCCTTTTTGCAAGACTATTAGAAAACTCCTTTGCCCCTTTACACACAAGGTCAATATCCTTTTGCGGCCTGCCTATTAAAATATCACGAACAGTACCGCCGACGAGGTAGAGAGAAGGGAGTTCATCAGAATAATTGTTCAGCCAGTGTTTAATAGAAGGTAGGGAAAGTGTTTTCATTAAGATTTAAATCCTTATTGGAAATTCTGAGAAATTTTACATCAAACAGATTTTAGTTACAAGAAAATATAAAGCAAAAAAAGTTTTTTGTTCTGTTTTTGTTCTTGCCAATTAATCTCAGATATGGTAGTGTATCTCGTTTAAATAATTCTTACATAAGGGATATGGGTTAGCGTATCTCTGCCTGAAAGGGGCATAAAAGGGGGAAAAAATTATGGTACCGGTGATTAAAGAGTTCTTGGAAGCGGGTGTGCATTTTGGACATCAGAAGAAAAGGTGGAATCCCAAAATGAGGAAGTATATTTTTGGGGAGAGGAATGGTATTTATATCATAGACCTCCAGAAGACACTGGCAAATTTTGAGACTGCCTGTGAGTTTGTCAAAGGCGTAGCATCAAAGGGCAAGCCGGTCCTTCTGGTCGGCACAAAAAGGCAGGCACAGGAGATTGTTGAGCAGGAGGCCAAAAGAAGCGGGATGTTTTATGTCAATCAGCGGTGGCTTGGCGGTATGCTTACAAACTTTCTGACGATCAGGAAGACTATTGATAAACTTCGCAAGTATGAGAAGTGGAGAGAAGACGGTACCTTTAAGGCCCTTCCCAAAAAAGAGGTGCTGGATATTGAGAAGGAGATGGTACAGACTGAAAAGATATTCGGCGGCATTAAGAATATGAATGTTCTGCCGGGTGCTGTCTTTATTGTGGACACTAAGAAGGAGTTTATTGCAGTCAATGAGGCAAACAAGCTCGGTATTCCGATTGTGGGGATTGTTGATACAAACTGCGACCCTGATAATATTGATTACGTGATACCAGGTAATGATGATGCTATTAAGGCGATCAAGCTGATCTGCTCAAAGGTCATAGATGCAGTTGTTGAAGGCAGGGCTATTTACGAGGCAAGAGGCGGGGCAAAACAGGAGATACCTGCCCAGGCAGTTGAACCTGAGGCACCTGCGGCTGTTGAGACTGCAGAGGTAGTTGTGACAACTGAACCGGCAGCTGTTAATGTTGAACCGTCATGAGTGGGGTGCTCACAAAGGGGGATGAAAATTAAACACAGAGACACTGAGACACAGCGGAAGGATTTAAGTTATAAAAAACCTCAGTGCCTGAGTGTCTCTGTGTTAGTAAATCATATTTTCGGATGAACCGTCATGAGCGGGGCGCTCACAAAGGGCCATGAAAATCAGCGGGACAAGAAAGTCCCGCCTATCCTCATAGAAATGGATAGGCGGGGTTTTCTTGTCCCGCCGGAAGGGATTTTCGGATGAACTCACATGAGCTGGTGGCTCACAAATGACAATGAAAACCCCACCCTCACCCTAACCCTCTCCCTGAGGGAGAGGGGGCTATGTTGATTCCCTCCCCTTCAAGGGGAGGGGTAGGGTGGGGATGGGGTTGATTTTCGGATGAAGACAGGTAGCATAGATCAAGGAGGAGTTTAAGTTAAATGTCAGCTATAACACATGAGATGGTGAAGGAGCTTAGGGAGAAGACCGGGGTTGGGATAATGGATTGTAAGAGGGCATTGTCGGAATCCGCCGGTGATATGGAAAAGGCATTGGACTATCTGAGACAAAAGGGCTTGGCAGTTGCGGCAAAAAAATCAGCACGCGAGGCAAAGGAAGGGATAGTCGGCAATTATATTCATGGGAATGGCAAGATTGGTGTTCTTGTGGAGGTAAACTGCGAGACTGATTTTGTAGCAAGGAATCCGGAATTTCAGGAGCTTGTCAGGGATATAGCGATGCAGATTGCATGGTCTAATCCTCCTTACATCAGGCGGGAGGATGTTCCGGCTGATGTCATTGAAAAAGAGAAGGAGATATACAGGGCACAGGCACGGGAGACCGGTAAACCTGAGAATGTAATAGAAAAAATAGTTGAAGGAAAGGTTGAGAAATATTTTACTGATGCATGCCTGCTGGAACAGGCGTATGTCAAAGATTCTTCCATCATGTTGAATGACCTTATACGTCAGAAGATAGCAAAGATTGGGGAAAATATAATTGTTAAACGTTTTGTAAGATACCAGCTTGGAGAGTGATGGTACGAAATAAGAGATACAAAAGGGTATTGCTTAAAGTCAGCGGTGAGGCCCTGATGGGTGAAAAGGGATACGGCATTGACCCTGCTGTAATAGATTCCATAGCAGAGGAGATTAAGGAAGCAAACGAGAGCGGGGTTGAGCTTGCTGTTGTTATAGGCGGTGGGAATATCTTTCGGGGGCTTGCGGCAACGGCCATCGGGATGGAACGTGCATCAGCAGACTATATGGGTATGCTTGCAACTGTTCTTAATTCCCTTGCTATGCAGGACGCACTCGAGAAGAAGGGTATAGTTACAAGGGTGCAGTCGGCTATAGAGATGAGGGCACTTGCAGAGCCATACATAAGAAGGCGTGCAATGAGGCATCTTGAGAAGAAGAGGGTCCTTATATTTGCCGCCGGTACCGGTAATCCCTATTTCAGCACTGATACTGCTGCAGCCCTTCGTGCAATGGAGATCGGTGCAGAGGTAATCCTTAAAGGTACTAAAGTGGATGGTGTTTATGATGCTGACCCTGTGACAAATAAGGATGCAAAGAGGTTTGAGACACTTACTCATTTAGACGTCCTTAAACTTGGGCTGAAGGTGATGGATGCAACAGCGATATCACTTTGCAAAGATAATAATCTTTCAATTATAGTATTTAATTTACGGGACAAGGGTAATGTAACAAGGGTTATAAAGGGGGAAGAGATAGGCACTCTTATAACAACGATATGATAGAAAAAATACATAATAGAACCAGAGAAAAGATGGAACAGACCATCAATGTATTGAAAAAGGAATATGGGGCGGTTCGCACAGGAAGGGCATCCCTTGCCCTCTTAGATGGGATGACAGTGGATTATTGGGGGAGTCCGGCACCTATATCTCAGGTGGCTTCACTCTCAATACCGGAACCCAGAATGATACTTATACAGCCATGGGAACCAAAGATGATTGCTGAGATAGAAAAGGCGATCCAGACATCATCACTCGGGCTTACACCTGCAAATGATGGAAAGATAATCCGTGTTCCTATACCTGCACTAACAGAAGAACGCAGGAAAGACATTGTGAAGATTGTAAAGAAGATGGCTGAAGATCAAAAGGTCTCGATAAGGAATATCCGCAGGGATGCAAATGACGAAATCAAGAAGACCGGTAAAGAGGCAAGTATTTCTGAGGATGAGATAAAGAAATCACAGGATGACATACAGAAACTTACAGACCAATATATACATAAGATTGATGAAATATTGAAACACAAGGAACAGGAGATTATGGAGGTATAATCAGGGCATTTCTTCTTAGCAATTTCACCGTTTGATGAATAACAACCATTCTTTTTTAATTAATTAATTTCTCCCGGAATAAACAACAGGCATTTAATCTACAAATATAATGTGGGAACAATTAAAGCTGAAATCAGCTTATCAAATCTGATACACAACCTTAAACTGGTCAGACAGTCTATCTCTCCTTTATGTAAAATCCTTACAGTGGTTAAGGCAAATGCCTACGGGCATGGGATTATAGAGGTCTCAAAGACATTTCAGGATGCAGGAGCTGATATGCTCGGTGTAGCCCATGTTGAAGAGGGGATAAGGCTCAGAGAGGCAGGGATTCACAAAGGGATTCTTGTACTTGGGGGGATAAGTGAAGATTACTCTGCTGAAATTGTTAAGTGGAGACTGACCCCTGTTGTTTATACCAATTCGCTTGTCAATGCCCTGTCAAAAGCCGCAACTGAAGCAGGTGTTGTGGTTCCAGTCCATATAAAGGTTGACACCGGTATGAGAAGGATAGGTGTGGAACCTGAAAATACCGTTGAGTTTGCAGAAAACATTCTAAATCAGAAAGGGCTTCATATCGAAGGCATTATGACCCATTTTGCTGAGGCAGACCTTCAGAACAAGGAGTTTGTGAATGAACAGCTTGATGTTTTTTTGTCGGTATGTAATACCTTACAAACAAAAGGCATTAATATTCCTCTCAGGCATACGGCTAACAGTGCGGCAGTGATGACAATGAAGGATAGTCACCTTGATATGGTAAGACCCGGGATTATGCTTTACGGTTATTCACCCGGCAACAGGCTTGCAAGGGACAATGAAAATCCCCCCCTTTTGGATGAATTAAAACCTGTAATGACTTTAAAAACCAGGATTATTCATATTAAAAAGGTTCCAAAGGATACCGGTATAAGTTACGGCAGGACCTTTGTTACAAAACGGGAAACCATTGTTGCAACAATACTGGCCGGTTATGCCGACGGATTCAGCCGCTCTCTTTCAAACAAAGGAGAGGTCATAGTTAAAGGGGAAAAAGCCCCTGTAATAGGCAGGGTATGTATGGACATGACCATGATTGATGTTACTGATATACAAGATGTTGCAGATGGAGATGAGGTGATTATAATAGGCGGAGAAGGGGAGAACAGGATTACTGCGGATGATATTGCAATGCAGCAGGGGACTATTTCTTATGAAGTCTTATGCGGGGTGGGGGAGAGAGTGGAAAGGGTCTATCTTAGGTAAGGCTGAGCGCAGAAGCAAGAAGTAAGAAGCAAGAGGCAAGAAGAAAGAAGCGAGAAGTAAGAAGTAATTCCCCCTTTAGAAAAGGGGGGATTTGAATCGTAGATTATGTTCACAAAAACATTAACATACATAGGCAGTAAGACTATAAGGTTTACGGAAGAGGCGGGGCGGCTGTTTATTATGTTCGGGCAGACGCTTTCGTGGATTTTTAAACCTCCTGTAAATATCCGCAATATCTTTCAGCAGATGGAGGCCATAGGTGTAAACTCATTGCCTGTTGTTATTATTATGGCAATGTTTACGGGAATGGTTATGGCTATTCAAACGTATACCGGTTTCAAACGGTTCAGCGCTGAGAATTATATGGGGCCTGTAGTTGCTCTCTCAATTACAAGAGAGCTTGGGCCTGTTCTTACCGGCCTCATTGTCGCAGGCAGGGCAGGGGCTGCCATGGCCGCTGAATTAGGCACCATGCGGGTAACAGAGCAGATTGACGCACTTGTTACCCTTGCCACAAATCCAATAAAATATCTTGTTGTGCCGCGATTTTTTGCAGGGTTTATAATGCTGCCGCTCCTTGCGATTGTGGCAGATGCTGTTGGAATGGTCGGAGGCTACATGGTTGCAGTTTACGTACTCCATGCCAATCCGGTTATTTATGTCAGGATGAGTACAGATTATTTAGAGTTAAACGATATATACGGCGGCCTGCTAAAGGCATGTGTATTCGGGGTAATAATTTCCATAGTCAGTTGTTATAAAGGTTTTTATACTGAAGGCGGGGCAGAAGGCGTCGGCAAAGCCACAACAGGCGCAGTGGTATATTCCATGATGCTGATATTAGTGGCGAATTATTTTATGGCAGCTCTTTTGTTTAGGTAAGAGGCAAGAAGTCAGAAGCAAGAGGTAAGAAGGTAGAAGTAAGAAGTTAGAAGCAAGAAACAAGAGGCAAGAAGTTAGATGTAAGAATAAAATTTAAGAGACTTGAAGCACGGTTAGTGACTGTCGGTTACCTCTTATATCTTACTTCTTGCCTCTTACTTCTAACTTCTATCCTCCGACCTCTTACTTCTTACTTCGTTATGCCTGTTCTACGCTATGATAGATATTGTAAATTTATTTAAATCATTTAATAATAAAAAGGTTTTGCAGGGTGTGAATCTGCATGTTGAACGCGGGGAGACGATGGTTGTTATCGGTGGGAGCGGGTCAGGGAAGAGTGTTTTGATGAAACATGTGATAGGCTTGCTGAACCCTGATGAAGGGAGTGTGGTTGTTGATGGTGTGGATATATCGCGTATGAAAGAGAATGACCTGAATGAACTTAGAAAAAAGTACGGGATGCTTTTTCAGGGTGCCGCACTTTTTGATTCCATGAGGGTCTGGGAGAATGTGGGTTTTTCTCTTATTCAACATTCTGATCATTCTAAAGAGGAGATTCGTGATATTGCAAGGGCCAAACTTGAGATGGTTGGGTTGAGAGGTGTTGAAGACCTCATGCCGTCTGAACTCTCAGGCGGGATGAGAAAGAGGGTCGGTCTGGCAAGGGCAATTGCCATGGACCCGCAGATCATGCTTTATGATGAACCCACAACAGGGCTTGACCCGATTATGGCAGATGCCATTAATGACCTGATTATTGAAATGAAGAGGAAACTGAATGTTACATCAATTGTTATAACACATGACATGGTAAGCGCCTATAAAATCTGTGACAGGATTGCCATGCTGTATCAGGGCAGGATACTTGGTGTTGGAACAGCAGA
The DNA here is from genome assembly GCA_016212215.1 of Nitrospirota bacterium. Taxonomy (NCBI): domain Bacteria; kingdom Pseudomonadati; phylum Nitrospirota; species Nitrospirota bacterium. The sequence continues at coordinate 13,357 of JACRGV010000014.1, read as the reverse complement.
AGAAATAAAAAAATCCAATGACCCCATTGTACACCAATTTATAACAGGTAGTTCGGTGGGGCCGATTAAGGCAGTGTAGGAAAGTGGATAGTGAATAGTGAATAGTGAATAGTGAAGATGGTCCGCCACTAATCACTCGCCACTAACCACTAATAAAAGGGAGAAAAGGTGCTGAAGTTTTCTACAGAGGTTAAGGTTGGGATATTTGTAATTGTCTCTGCGGTTGTGCTTATTTATATGACCTTTAAGGTTGGAGATTTTACCTTTGGCCGGGAAAAGGGTTATATGGTATATGCTTATTTTAATTCAGTGGCAGGGCTTGATACAAAGGCGGCTGTTAAGATAGCCGGTGTTGAAGTAGGCAGTGTTGAGGATATATCGCTTGAGGAAAACAGGGCAAAGGTTGGGATGCGGATAAAATCAAATGTCAGGATCAGGAAAGACACTGTAGCTGCGGTAAAGACACAGAGTTTACTCGGAGAAAAATATATTGAGCTTTTTCAAGGCAAAACAGGGGGGTATATAAGTGAAGGAGGGATTATCTATAATTCTATAGCTATTGCTGACATGGATTCTCTTATAACCAAACTCTACAGCATATCAGAAGACATAAAGGTTATCAGCAGTGCATTCAGGGATACATTAGGAGATTCCCATACTCAGGACTCAATCTCGCAGATAATAAATAACCTGAGGAACCTGACGGAAAATCTGTCAGGAATTACTGAACGAAACAGCAGTTCTGTTGAGAGTATTATTAAAGATGTTGAAGAACTTGTTCATCAGGTTAAGGGTATTACTGATGATAACAGGGAACCCCTGAAGAATGTTGTTGCAAATCTGGAGAGAATATCCAATGACCTTAGTATAATGGCGAAAGAGAACAGGGACCCTGTCAGGAATACAATGGCAAATCTGCAGGAGTTGTCTTCAGATTTAAAAGAAAAAACGCCTAAAATAATGGATAAGGTTGATATTATTGCCGGGAGGTTTGAACGGGGCGAGGGGACGTTTGGTAAACTGATGAAGGAGGACGGCCTGTATCAGAAGCTTGATTCCACCTTTTCAGGATTAGAAAAATATGTGTCAGCAACAGAAAGATTTAAACTAAATGTAGCTTTCAGGGGTGAATATATGTTTGATGAAAACAATACAAAAGGATACTTCTCCCTGAGGTTACAGCCAAGAGAGGATAAATATTATTTATTTGAACTGGCAGATGATCCGAGGGGCAGGCTAAGGGTGACAGATACAACAGATACTACTTCTCCTGCCGGTACAACTGTTACTGTGCATCAGGTAAAGAGGGATGACAAGCTAAAGGTGAGCGCCCTTTTTGGCAGGAAATTCGGGCATGTCGGGTTTCGGGGAGGCCTGATGGAGAGTACCTTCGGCATGGGTACGGATTATTATCTTGATAATGATAATTTCAGGGCCTCTCTGGATATATGGAACTTTAACGGCGATGTAGATGCCCCAAAACCACATGCGAAGTTTACAGCTAGTTATACGATATTCAAGACCTTATTTATAGATCTGGGTGTAGATGACTTTGCAAACTCAAAGACATTAAGCGCATTTACAGGCGCCGGCCTGTCGTTCTATGACGAAGACTTGAAATATATTTTGACAAAGTTGCCGATGGCAATGCCTTGACGGCAGGTAATTAGGCTGAAGGATGAAGTAAGAGGTCAGAGGATAGAAGTCAGAAGTTAGATGCAAGAATAAAATTTAAGAGACTTGAAGCACGGTTAGTGACTGTCGGTTACCTCTTATATCTTACTTCTTGCCTCTTACTTCTTTCTTCTTTCTTCTTACTTCTTTCTTCTTACTTCTTGCTTCTTACTTCTTGCTTCTTACCTCTCTCACTCCTTCTCTTCCATCAACTTCGCCAACACAGAATAGTCTTCCAGTGTTGTGGTATCTCCAACTTTTTCTTTTCCGTAGGCGATGTCTCTGAGGAGTCTGCGCATTATTTTGCCGCTTCGGGTTTTTGGGAGGGCGTCTGTGAATCTTATGTCATCAGGTTTTGCTATCGGGCCTATCTCTTTTGAGACATGTTCTTTAAGCTCTTTTTTTAATTCCTCAGTAGGGTTATTGCCTAACTCAAGGGTAACAAACGCGACTACTGCTTGTCCTTTTATCTCATCGGGCTTTCCAACAACAGCGGCTTCTGCTACAGTGGAGTGGCTGACAAGGGCGCTTTCAATCTCCATTGTGCTTAAACGGTGGCCTGCCACATTCATAACATCATCAACCCTGCCCATTACCCAGAAGTAGCCGTCTTCATCACGCCTTGACCCATCGCCTGAGAAATAGACACCCTTGATTTCTTCCCAGTACTGTTTCTTATACCGTTCAGGGTCGCCGTATATAGTCCTCAGCATAGCCGGCCACGGTTTTTTGATAACAAGATAACCACCGTTGTTGGGTTGTTCGGACTTGCCCTCCCTTGAAACTACATCTGCAATAATTCCGGGAAAGGGTCTTGTGGCTGAACCAGGTTTGGTTGGTATTGCACCGGGAAGAGGGGTAATCATGATCATACCTGTCTCTGTCTGCCACCATGTATCAACAATTGGACAGCGTTCCCTGCCTATATATTTGTGATACCAGATCCAAGCCTCCGGATTTATGGGTTCCCCTACAGTTCCGAGGACACGGAGACTGCTTAGGTCATGTTTCAGAGGCCATTGGTCCCCATGCTTTGTCAATGCCCTTATTGCCGTGGGTGCGGTGTAAAAGATATTTACCCTGTACTTATCAACAATCTCCCAGAACCTGTCAGGCTGAGGGTACATTGGCCCGCCTTCATACATGAGGCTTGTGGCCCCGTTTGCAAGCGGTCCGTAGAGTATATAACTGTGCCCTGTAACCCACCCTATATCAGCAGTGCACCAGTATGTGTCTTCATCCTTTAAATCAAAGACCCATTTAGTTGTAATATAGACGCCTGTAAGGTAGCCGCCGGTTGTATGGACAACACCCTTTGGTTTTCCTGTTGTTCCGCTTGTATAGAGAATGAAAAGGGGATGTTCAGAGTCTAATGGGACAGCCTCACATTTATCTGATGCATCCTTCATTAAATCATGCCACCATAAGTCCCTGCCTTCCTTCATCTGTACATGACTTCCTGTACGATTAACAACAATAACCTTTTCCACATAAGGAGACTTATCTGCTGCCTCGTCTGCCTTTTCTTTCAGCGGAACTACCTCGCCCCTCCTGTAGCCTCCGTCAGCGGTTATGATAATCCTTGCCTGAGCATCATTGACCCTGTCCTTTAATGCCTCAGCACTGAACCCGCCGAACACAACGCTGTGTATTGCCCCTATTCTTGCACATCCAAGCATGGCTATCGGTAACTCAGGGATCATCGGCATGTATATGGCCACCCTGTCACCCTTTGTTACGCCAAGTGATATCAGTACATTTGCAAATCTGGATACCTCCCTGTGAAGTTCCAGATAGGTAAGTGTCCGCGAGTCGCCGGGTTCACCCTCCCAGATTATTGCTGCTTTATTCTTTCTCCATGTAGTCAGATGGCGGTCAATACAGTTATAGGAGATATTAAGTTCTCCACCGACAAACCACTTTGCAAAAGGCGGATTCCATTCAAGCACCTTATCCCATTTCCTGAACCAGTGAAGTTCTCCGGCAATCCTGGCCCAAAACGTCTCAGGGTCCTGTTTTGCCTCCTGATACAATTTTTCGTATTCTTCAGGACTTTTTATATGGGCATTTTTACTGAACTCTTCTGATGGATTGAAAACCCTGTTTTCCTTTAGAATGGACATAATGTCTGCTTCAGGCATGAGAATCCTCCTTTTTATGATTAATCCGAGTTACCCCCTCCCCACCACCCTAACCCCATATTATATAGACGGGGAGGGAATAAACTTAGCACCCTCTCCCTCAGGGAGAGGGTCCGGGTGAGGGTGGGGTTTAATCACCCTAAGCTTGTTAAAGGTACAAAGGCAGTACGATTTAATTAATAACTGATTTTATTATGACTGGAGTTGGCTTGTCAATTATAAAAAGGTATTACAAGACCCCGTTCTCCTTGTCTCTATTTTGGAGGGAGGGGTATAGAGACAAGGGGGGCAACGGGGGGTTGGAAAAGGACTCTCAGGCTGGGGAGGGTTGAATCATTTTAATTTTTTTTTCTATTGTAGAATCAAAGGTATTTTCATGGGTTGAAATAATATAGTCCCATTCACCTCTCCTAATCTTAATCTTGTTTTCTGCAATCAACTGCTCAATTGCAAGAAAGAGGAGATTAAAGGAAGTATCCATTGCACATTCAAGATTGGCTAATGTGATACTTCCGGTTCTTTGCACGATATCATTAACATTTTCTCTTGTCTTGTTCAGCATATTATTCATGTCTTAAAACTCCTTCCCACCCTTAAAAGGTATTCAATTTGAGATGTTCTCAAATTTTTAACTATTTATACTCCATAAAAAGACGAGTGACAATCGTTATAATTATGATTATTTTGTAGAATTAATTTGACAGTTAAGTTATATTCCCCATCCCTTAACGTGAGGGGGTGCTTAGTTTATTCCCTCCCCTTCAAGGGGAGGGTTAGGGTGGGGATGGGGTTTACTTTCGGATGAATCGCCATGAACCTTCGGATCACAAATGGCCATGAAAATTAGCGGGACAAGAAAGTCCCGCCTATCCTCGTAGAGATGGATAGGCGGGGTTTTCCAACCCCGCCGGCAGGGATTTTCGGATGAAATCACGGAGCCTTCCCCGCCTTCCTCTTCAACTCCTCTAATTTCGCAAGTGCCTGCAGTGGGGTCATATTCATTACATCCAGTCCTTTTATCTCGTCCAGTAATGGGTGGGGTTCGTATTCCCTGTTGAAAAGGTCTATCTGTAAAACAGGTTTCTTAGTTTCTGGACTTGTGGGCTTACTGGTATGTGCAAGTCTGGGTGAGCCTGTGCTGTCTAATTCCTCATTCTCAAGGTTATACAGTACCTCTTTTGCCCTGGTGATGACTTCATGCGGGAGACCGGCAAGTCTTGCAACCTGAACGCCGTAGCTCTTATCAGCCATACCCGGCAGTACCTTTCTAATAAAGATTACCTCGTCATTCCATTCCCGGACAGCTATGTGATGATTGAAAATACCTTCTGATGTTAATGCAAGTTCAGTAAGCTCATTATAGTGCGTTGCAAAAAGTGTCTTGGCCTTGATCTTCTTATTGATATATTCTGCTGATGCCCATGCTATGCTTATGCCGTCAAACGTGCTTGTGCCCCTGCCTATCTCATCAAGGATGATCAAGCTCCTGTGTGTTGCGTTTTTGAGAATGTTTGCACACTCCTCCATCTCTACCATGAATGTACTGCGTCCCTCAGCAAGGTTGTCTGATGCCCCTATCCTGGTGAATATCCTGTCAACTGTTCCAATCGCCGCCTCTTTTGCAGGGACAAAACCTCCCATCTGGGCCATTAACACTATCAGGGCAACCTGCCTCATGTATGTTGATTTACCTGCCATATTCGGGCCTGTCAGTACCATCAACTGATTTTTTTCGCAATCCATATCTGCATCATTCGGTACAAATCTTTCTGCAGAATTTATCTGTTCAATCACAGGATGACGACCGTCTTCTATGGTTATTCTCAGACTGTTATCTATCACAGGACGCACATAGTGGTATATGTGAGCTGTCTCTGCAAGGGAAGAAAGGACATCTGTTAATGCGATAGCCCGTGCGCTCCTCTGAACCTTTTCAACCTCATTGGCCGCAGACGCCCTGATTTCCTCAAAAAGCTGATACTCAAGCGCTTTAATCTTTTCCTCTGCGCCAAGTACCCTGTTTTCATAATCCTTTAATTCAGGTGTAATAAACCTCTCAGCATTTACCAGTGTTTGTTTTCTTACATAATCAAGGGGGATATTTTTGAGGTTGGACTTTGTCAGCTCAATGTAGAAGCCGAATACCCTGTTATATCTGATCTTCAGTGAGTCAATGCCTGTCCTCTCTTTTTCCTTTGCCTCAAGCCTTGCAATCCAGCCTTTTCCTTCCCTGCTTATATCCCTGAGTTCATCAAGTTCCATACTGTAACCGTCTTTAATTATCCCTCCGTCAGTCAGGGCAAGCGGAGGTGAATCGCAAATTGCGTCTGAAAGAATTTTAAGCAGGTCATCAAGAGGATCAATGCTGTTACCCGCCTCTTGTATCAGGGGATTTGTACATTCAGAGAGCAGTCTTTTTATCTCCGGCAGGTCGGCAAGACACTGTTTCATGGACAGTATATCCCTTGCGTTTGCGGCCTTGAGGGTTATCCTGCTGATTATACGTTCCATATCCTGTATGTTTGACAGCAGAGTTCGCAGACGTGTCCTGAACATAAAGTTATTCTTTAACTCTTCAACAGCATCCTGCCTTGTTATTATTTCATTAATATCGAGAAGCGGATGGAGTATCCAGAGTTTAAGCATCCTTCCGCCCATCGCTGTGACGGTCTTGTCGAGCAGATGAAACAGGGTCCCCTTCTTCTGTCCTGATTGAGACGACTTCACAAGCTCAAGTGTTCTTTGTGCAATCTCGTCAAGGGTCATGTACTGCTCACGCCTGTAGACCATAAGACTGTTGATGTTCAGCAGGGATGTCTTCTGAACAGCAAACAGGTAATTCAGCAGCGCGCCTGCGGCATTGACAGACGGCCCCTTGATGTCAATTTTCTCAAGCTCTGCGGTGTTTTCTTTCAGATGTTCAAGTAATGTTCTGTATGATTTTTCATATTCAAACATCTCAGGAGGGTATGAGTGGATGTAGAGCTGCATGGAATTCAAAGAGAACCCCATCCCCTCCCTAACCCTCCCCTTGAAAGGGAGGGAAATTTCCTCTCCCTCAGGGAGAGGATTAAGGTGAGGGTGGGGTGGATTTTGTGGCACGATGATCTCTCTTGGGTCTATCCTTGCAATCTCGTCATTCACCTGAGAGGAGGGTAATTCTGCAATGAAAAAATCGCCGGTTGATACATCAACATAAGCGATGCCTGTAATTTCCTCAGCAGGGAATATAGAGGCGATAAAATTATTATCCTTTGAGTCAAGCAGGTTTCCATCAAGGACAGTGCCGGGGGTGATGACACGTACGACCTCACGCTTTACAATGCCCTTAGTCAGGGCAGGATTTTCAACTTGTTCACAGACAGCAACCCTGTAACCCTCTTTTATCAGTTTCGGGAGATAAGTGTTGATGGCATGATACGGTATCCCGCATAAGGGAACAGGGTTTTCTGTGCGCTTATCCCGTGTAGTAAGGGCTATCTCAAGCACCTTAGATGCCGTTACCGCATCATCATAAAACATCTCATAGAAGTCGCCCATCCTGAAGAAGAGGATGGCATCCTTATGTTCCTTTTTGATTTGATGATATTGCCGCAACAGCGGGGTTAGATTGTCAGTATCGGTCATTATGGTACTCTATAATATGATGTTAACCACAGAGGCACTGAGACACAGAGTTTTTAATTATAAAATCATTAGTTTTTCTCTGTGCCTCAGTGCCTCTGTGGTTTATATTCATTAGTTTAATTATTCTCTGTCTCTATATCCTTAATAGAGCGCCTGAGTTTTCTTATCTCTATCTTGTTTTTTATCCATGCAGGAAGCAGCAGTAGTGAAAACACTATGCCTCCGGCAATGAATGCACCAATGAGTATCATGTATAAAGGCAACTGTGATGTGCTTCCAAGTAAGTAATTTATCTGCACAGGTTCTTTGTTTACCATTGCAAGGATAAAGACTATGGTGAGGATGATAAGAGAGAATATAAGCCTGATCATTTGGTCTCCCTGAAGAATGGTAATAGAAGGTCATAAGCCGCAATGATATGCTGGGGTATGACCTTTATATCAGAAAGTACCGGCATGAAGTTTGTATCGCCTGTCCATCGCGGGACGATGTGGATATGGATATGTTCATCTATGCCTGCACCTGCGGCCTTCCCAACATTAATTCCGATATTAAATCCCTGAGCTGCGAAGACCTGCCTCATGATGTTTTGTGCCTTTCTTGTAAGTGTAATCAGTTCAAGAAGCACATCATCAGTAAGCCCGTCCAAATCCTGCACATGTTGATAAGGGACAATCATAAGATGCCCGTTATTGTATGGGAACAGGTTCATAATTATAAAGGCATGATTACCGCGATATAATATCAGGTTATCCCTGTCTTTATTCAGTTTCGGCTTTGTACAGAATATACACCCTTCATCCTCTCCTGCATTAATAACATACTGAAGCCGCCACGGCGCCCATAATTGCTGCATGTCCTCTCCTCTCCTTTCCGTTCTCTTCTCTAACTTCTAACATCTTGCTTCTTACTTTTGCTCCTTCTCCTTAATCCCCAGCTCCTTCATAATAATCTGCAGGTCCTGCCATGACCGGACTTTTTCACCTGGATTTCTCAAAAGATATGAAGGATGAAAAGTAGGGACTATGCTGTATCCGTCTTTTAAATGAATCTTTCCTCTTAGGTCACTTATCTTTGTAGAGGTTTCAAGAAGTGTATGAGATGCAAATGTCCCGAGTGTGCATATAATCTCAGGTTTAATAATATCAATCTGTGCCTTCAGAAATGGACTGCATGCAGTAATCTCATCCCCTTCAGGATTACGATTGCATGGGGGGCGGCATTTCACTACGTTAGCTATATACACATCGTCACGGGTTAATCCCATTGCTGTAATCATTTTCGTAAGCAGTTCACCGGCCTTGCCCACAAAAGGCTTGCCCTGCTTATCTTCATCTTCACCCGGCCCTTCCCCTACAAACATCAGCCTTGTATTGGGGTTACCGGTTCCAAAGACAATGTTGGTTCTGCCTTTGCTTAACTTACATCTTTTGCAGTCACCTATTTTCTGAAGAAGGGTGTTGAGGGATTCTGCTTTTTGTTCAGTCGAAGATACCTCCGGCGGGGTAAGAAAACCCCGCCTATCCAGAGAGATATCAAGGATAGGTGGGACATTCTTGTCCCACTCATTTTCATTATTCTTTGTGAGAACGCCGCTCATGACTGATTCACCCGATATGCCGTTTCTTGCTTCTTGCTTCTTGCTTCTTATATCTTCTTTGCTTTTCACAAAGATCTCCTCAACGCCGGTTTGTTTGAGAAACAATAGATGCGCCCTCATATCTGCAATTACATCAAGGAGTTCACCCGAAAACCCCATCCCCACCCCGGCCCTCCCCTTGAAGGGGAGGGAGTCTTCATGGCTGTTATACATAACCTATTACCTATTACCCTATTACCTTTTCTTTACATGCCTCTTCAAGTATCTTTCTATGTTTTTCTCCATAAGCAATTATTTCAATGGCACGCATCTTATCATCCACCCATTCCAATTTTATATCAATCCTATCATCAGGCAGAGCGTCTTTAATTCTTTCTGCCCACTCTATTGCAGTTACCCCGTTTCCATATATAACCTCTTCCATGCCTATGTCCCTTATGTCATCCAGTGTCCCAATCCTGTACAGGTCTATATGATATAGGGGGATTCTGCCTTTGTACTCCCTGATGATTATGAAAGTTGGACTGCTGACTTCTTTTCTCTTTATTCCAAGCCCCTCTGCCATACCTTTAATAAAACAGGTCTTGCCTGCTCCGAGTTCACCTGTAAGGCAAATCACACTGCCGGGTAAAAGATGCTTGCCGAGTGTCTTTCCTATTTCAATGGTGTTATTTGGACTGTTTGATTGTAATCTGATAACCCCATCCCCACCCTACCCCTCCCCTTGAAGGGGAGGGAATCTTATTTCTTGCATCTTACTTCAGCCTTCAGTCTATCTACCTATCTTTTCCCTTCCGCTATTGCCCTTACAATATCCTTCTTCCCGACCATACCGACGAGTTTCCCCTTCTTTACTACAGGGATGTGGTGGACGTTCTTTTCGCACATGATGGTAGCAATGTCTTCAATAGTAGAGGATTCGGTTACGGTTATGGGGTCTTTTTTGTAAATATCTTCAACGGTCACTGCCGCCATCTTTCTTATGTCGTCTTCAAACTTCTTTGAACTGCCGAGGTAAATTACAGCATCAAAGATGGTTATAACAGTGGGTATGTGAAGCCTCTGTTCCATCTTTATCAGGTCATTCTCTGTTACAACACCTTTGAGATTTCCATCTTCATCAACAACCGGTGCACCACTTATTCCGTGCTTAATAAATAGCCGCGCCAGTTCCTCAACAGTCGTTGTGCTGGTTACGGTTACAACTTCTTTAGTCATTATATCTTTTGCATTAGCCATGTTTTCTCCTTGTTTTGCTCTAACCCCATCCCCACCCTAACCCTCCCCTTGAAGGGGAGGGAATTAGCAAAGTCCCTCTCCCTCAGGGAGAGGGTCAGGGTGAGGGTGGTGCTTCTTACCTCTTACCTCTTACTTCTGCTCATTGCTTTTAACTGTCTGATAGCTTCCGGTATCCTCTCAATCAGGTCACCGGCAATCATACCTTGCATGCCTTTTTCCTTTGCCGCAATATCTCCTGCTAATCCGTGAAGGTATACGCCAAGCCTTACAGCAGAGGATATGTCAATGTTCTGTGCGATTAGCCCGGCAATTATCCCTGTAAGTGCATCTCCGGTACCGGCGGTGGCCATGCCGGGATTACCGGTCGGGTTAATGTATACTGTTCCTGATGGTTCTGCAATGATGGTGTGTGCCCCTTTAAGAATTAGAATTATGCCATAGTTTATGGCAAAGTCTCTTGCAATACCAATGCGGTCTTTCTGGATATCAGAAGATGATTTGCCGGTTAATCCTGCCATCTCTCCGGGGTGCGGTGTCAGTATGGTGAATGTCTTTCTATTCTTGAGAAGCTCAGTAGCACTTATGAAGGCATTGATACCGTCTGCATCAATTACAACAGGGACATTCAGTTCATTAATTATTTTCCGTATAACTTCAACCGTTTCTCCATTTGTTGTTAAGCCCGGTCCTATTGCAACTACATCTTTATCTTTTGCAATCTCTGTTATTTTTTCTATAGCCTGAAATCCAATCGTATGTTCATCTGTTTCAGGAAGGGGGCAGGTCATCGCTTCCATAATCCTTCCGGCTATTACAGGTTGTACACTCTCAGGTGTAGCAAGTGTAACGAGGCCCGCACCGGTCTTTAAACAGGATAGTGATGTCATTGCTGCGGCGCCGCCTTTTCCTAATGAACCGGCTATTACAAGTACATGTCCGAAACTTCCCTTGTGAGAGTTTGGAAGCCTGTCCGGGATGAGTCTTGTCATATCATCTTCTGTAAGAAGGTTGAGGCAGATACCCTCTTCTTCAATGGCCTGTTCTGGTATGGATATGTCAACTATGTGAAGCCTGCCCGTAAGCTCGCTGCCAGGATATAGAAAATGTCCCCTTTTGGGAATGGCAAAGGTGATGGTAGCATCTGCCTTAACAGCATCACCCATAACCTCTCCAGTGTCTGAGTTAATTCCAGTTGGGATGTCTACAGAAATAACAGGTCTGCCTGAGTCATTTATCAGTTCTATAATCTCGAGATGTTCTTCTTTGACATGGGCAGATAAGCCGGTGCCGAATATGGCATCAATAATAAGATAGCTGTGGTTTAAGGAATTTCTTACAGCCCAAATATCATAAGAACTTATATTTGATGAAAACGAATCCCCCTCACCCTTGTCCCCCCTCCTGCCTCCCCCCGCAAAGGAGGGGGGAGGAATTTGGTAGGAATTTAATTGCAGCTCTCCCGCCAGGGGAGAGGGTATTGCTATGTTTATTCCCATCTTTAAGGCGATGTTGAGATTTGTTTCTGCATCACCTTTTAGTTCACTTAAAAATACCCCCCCCATGCCCCCCCTTGAAAAAAGGGGGGGATTTCCTTCAATATTTGTCAGCAGGATTACCTGAACAACGGCATCTCTGTTATGTAATAACCTTGCAACTGCAAGGCCGTCTCCGCCGTTGTTTCCTTTTCCGCATACTATTGTGATCTTGCGGCCTTTGATGGGGCCATAGTTTTCTTCTATAATGCGAAGGATTCCATGAGCAGCATTTTCCATCAGGAGCAGAGATGGGATACAGTATTTATCCGCAGCACGTTTGTCAATGTTACGCATCTGCTGTGCAGTGGCTATGTACACATTATCCTCCTATTTGCAAAGGTGCTTCTTCCCTCTTTTAACTATTCACTAATTTTCTATAATTACTTGTGATATTGCAAAACCCCCGTCATGGCTGATGCTGAGGTGGATGTTTTTTACGAACAAAGTTTCTGATAGTGTTCTTAATTTTCCATGAAGTGCAATATCAGGTTTTCCGTTCGGCCTTTTTACCACCTCAATATCCTTCCATGTGATACCTCTAGTGAATCCTGTGCCGAATGCCTTTACTGTTGCTTCTTTAGCTGCAAAGCGGCCGGCAAGGTGAGTATGCGGCAGTTTGTGATTCAGAAGGTATGTAAGTTCATCTCCTGCAAACACCCTCTCAAGAAATCTCCTGCCCCATCGCTCCTCAGCTTTTTTTATGCGGTCTATTGAGACAATGTCTATGCCTGTACCGATGATCACTATCTTGATTCCCCCGCCGGAAATTATGACAGAATCACATATCTTAATCAATAGACCTGCAATCCGGTCAGCAGTTCTCGGTGAAACAAATAGGTATTGATATATAAGGGTGTTGAGGGGGAGGAAGAAATTACTTTTCGTAATGTATTGGATGGTAAGCTATAAAAGCGTCAAAATATTGACTCTAGACTTTTCAATATAGATATGCTATGTATTATGCGTGCATATCAAGAAACATTTAGGTTTTACTGCTTTAAGAAGAAGATTATCTGAGAGATTCAATCAGCTAGAAGATAAACGGCAGAATGGCAAAGGACTCTGAGATAGAGGCCGGCAAGAGGCTTATTAATAAGATTCGCAGGTCACACCCCAAGCTGAAGATAATCATAGTGGCAGACAGCCTTTATAGGAAGCAGCCGTTTATAGAGAGTTTAAAAAGAGAGGGGATGAGCTGCATCCTGGTGGCCAAGCCTGAAGATTATAAGATGCTGTCTCGGTAAACTATTTTGAATACCGGTTGTTTAATGAGGTACTTATATCTCCTCAGCAGTAAACAGTAATAGCATTTGGATTTGCTTGTCTATTTACCCCCTTATTTTAAAAAAACATCAAGTGATGGAATGATAACATGGGCATTTATCTATAGAAAAGGACTTCTTAGGGTCTGTCATGAAATAACTTGTGCATTTAGGCGCTCAGATTTCGGTCAGGTTTGAGTGCGACCGATTGAGCAAACCCGAAGGCGTAGTTGAATCTACGCTGAGGGGTTGCGATTGAGGAGCACACAAAGATGGCCG
>JACRGV010000013.1 GCA_016212215.1 Nitrospirota bacterium | reverse complement strand
ACTTTCAAGGTGCTGTCGTCAACAATCAGTGCCGTATTGTTTTGAACCGCAACCCCTCTGGCTGTCCCTGCTATATTTACCGCCCCAAGAAGGACAGGAAAGGAAGGGTTGGAAATATCTATAATACTAAGGCCGGAAGAACCATCTGCAATAAATGCACGGGTACCTGAAACCACAATGTCCTGAGCAATTCCCGGTGTATCCAGTGAGCCTACAATTACGGGAGAGGCCGGATTACTTATATCCATAATCTGAAGACCGGATTCACCGTCAGCAATATAAGCAAAATTACCTGAAACCCTGATATCTATGGCAGTGCCGGGTGTATCCATTGAACCGGCAATATTCAGATTAGAAACATCCACTACCTGAAGGCCTGCAGAAGACCCTGCGGCAACGTAAGCATAATTATTGTTCACATCAACATTGTTGGCATATCCGGGGATGGAGATGTATGAAAGTGCTTTGGGAGAGAAGGCCCTGACTGTTACTCGTGATATAACATTAAAACCGCTGTTTGACGCTGTGATTGATGCAACTCCATTAGCCCCTGCATATACAAGACCGTCCGTTGCACCAAAACTGGCAACTGATAAATCACTGGAATTATAATTAGTGCCCCGGGCAGATGAAGTGAGGTCTATCCTCGTACCATCAGTCAGTACACCTGTCACAGTCAACTGCCTTGATGCCTCACTCATTATGGTGTTAAATACAATGACAAAATTAGACGGCGTCGCCTCAAGACTTGAGAGTGCCTGTGCAAGGTTAATGCTTGCAGAATTCGTCGGGTCACTGCCGGTCTGAATCTCAAGGCCATCCCTGATACCATCACCGTCACTATCTGCAAGAAGCGGATTTGTTATATATCCATCATCACCAGTCTTTACCTCCTCACCATCTTTTATCCCGTCTCCATCAGAATCAGCAGAGCGAAGCATAGTACCATTATCATATTCCTCTTTATTAGTCAGACCGTCATGGTCAGCATCTTCCAAAGCATCATAATGCTCGTTTGGATTAAGGCCATTGGCAAGCTCCCAGTCATCAGGGATACCATCATTGTCAGCATCATTACTGCCGGTTGTATTTGTAATGGTAAACAACATGGATGTTAATACCATCTCATTGGATGCAGAGATTATCACCTTACCGGTGCCTGTTGCAGTTACAAGACCGTCATCTGATACAGTTGCAATATTAGGATTAGTTGTGCCATAAACAGTGCCTTTAGAACCCTGCGTAATGTCACTCATTGAGCTGTCAGGATAAGCCGCTGTCACAACCAACTGGGCAGTTGTCCCAACAGGATTGAGTGTAAAATCAGGGGTTGAAGGTGATGCTATGGAAACTGCCGATGGAACAGGCTCAAAGACATCAAGCGAAATATCCCCAACCTTAATAGAACCGTTCGCCGGTACAATCACCCAGTCAGACTGACCTGACCTTGTTACCCCGTTCTCAACGCATGTTGCCCTTACCCTGACCTTACCCATATTAGAAGGAACATTAGGGATAACCCAGCTCCCATCTTCCTTAACCTGTGCCGTGCGGTTAAGGACACTGACGGTGCAGTTCTGATTGAGTGCGGCAATAGAAAGGGATGGTAAGAGAAATGGCAGTACATTGAAAGCAACAACAATGCTTACTGTTAGCTTAAGAATATAAGTCAGGCAATTTTTTCGTTTCATATAATCACTCTATTCAGTTATGGCAGTTATGGGCAGCAGAGGCAGTATTGCTGCTGTCTTTGTACCCATGCATCATAGCCCCCTATATCAAGCCCAACTTTATAGGCTGATGCCCATAAGAAACATTCCGCTCTTTCAGCCAGATAGCATGGACATAAACCCAAATCTACACCTGAGTATGGACAAACATCTGTGGGATAAGCTGTATTGCACACAGCAATCATATCATTGTACATGGTCTGGTCACATACTGTCTGAAAGGAACCGCATGTCTGGTAACACACGTCATGTTTGTTACAAGGCAAATCTATTGGCGAGGAGCCATGCGGGAAAGGTGGCTCCGGTTGACCGAACGCAGTACTGTACGAATTACCGGAACTATCTTTTACACCGCAATGACCTCCGACAGGGTCCTGAACACTGAGGCCCGGTGTAATAATGGCGATAATGGGGGGAGTTGAACACCCGTCAATTTCATGATTTCTGGAAGTAAATTGAGTACTATCCGGACATTTTGTAAGCAGCGTATTTAAATCCGATACTGCCTTAGATACCACCTGACCATTAAAACAACATTCAGCAACGTTTGCCGTTCCATCAGGCTTTGGAGGATGAGAGCATCCCCCCCCCCCTGACACAAATCATCCGTACATACATTCCCATCATCCGCACACGAACCACCCGAATTGGGATGCGTGCAGGAACCGTTGTTACATACATCCGAGGTGCATTGATTCCCATCATCAGTGCATGAGCCGCCCCCGCTGGGAACACAAGTATTATTGTTGCATGTCTTACACTCCGGGCAGTTGTTCGCACTCCCTGTTGGTGCAGGATTACCGCCGCAGTGCCAGCCGGCCTTCACAACACCGACACCAAGGTCAGACTCTATCACCAGACCATCGTTACTCACCGTCCCTGTTCCAATACTGACAAACACACCAAGGTCATGGTCAAATGAATACATGTTCGTCTTTTCACATGGGACTAAGCCATCTGCATTAGGGATAGTGAGCGGGGCAGGAGGATCAAACACTGTTCCCGGCGGTTGTATTGTTACTATAAATCTCGGCTGCTGGCCTATCTGCGGCACCATAGGCACCTTGTCAGCATGAACCTGAGTTACAGAGATACTGCCGTGCTTTGTCCCATCAGGGAATGTAGCAGAGCCTGGTTTAATTGTTAGTGAGAAACCCGGCACTTCGGACAACGTATAGATTATATCCTCTGTCTCATTACCCGTTATCTCCTGGAAATTTGCAAGGTCAAGGGGTACGAGATATATAGGCATGCTGACCTTATTATCAGCACCTGACACAGTTGTAATCTCATACATCAATGTAGGATATTCAAGCACACCAAGCTGTCCAGCAGTAGAACCATCTGCAATCAAATGAACAGGGCCGACAGGGACATTGTTTATCAAAAACACCCCATTAACATCAGTCTTCTCCTCCCTAGTTGTCCCTTCAACCTTCATCGTCACATTGCGTATAGGGTTATTGGAGTTATCCAGCACAACACCGCTAATCCTTGTATTGCCAGGATCACCTGGTATCATACCTGTTGATGTAAATCCTGCAGGCGGCATGGTATTACCCTCAAATGTTGCCTCAATCACATTACCATCATTGCCTGCTGTCGGACCTAATACAAATCCTACAGTTGCCCTTCCATCACTGTCTGAATTAATTGTTATTGTATTCAACCCATTTGACTGAAAATGTCCCCCGCCTTCTACTGCGGTAAATATCACCGGTACATTTCTTAATGGGTTATGCCCCTCATCAGTTACAAAGGCCACAAGAGGCTCCGGCAGAAGTTGATTAACTGGCACCCCTCTGCTGGCTCCCCTGTGCTACATAAATCGCCGCAGGGAGCTTCATCATGCCTGATGCAATAAAAAACACAGTTCCCTTTACACCGGTTGCTGAAACCTCTACCCTGTTATTTCCAGAACCGGCCCAACTGCCTAATGATAACGATGCACTTGCCAAACCGCTTGCATCCGTAAGAACTGCTGCAGCCCTCATCTCCGTACCGGAGGCAGTATCATAAAGTGTGCCGTTATTTTCATTTACCCTGAATACAACCACCTTACCTGATACAGGATTATTGTTCTTATCTTTAAGAGAAACCACAAGCGGATTAGGAAGCTGAGAACCTATAAAACCACTCTGGCCATTCCCTGATTCTATATTCAGCGTAACTCTGGGAGTTGTGTCACGAGTAACTGTAATACTGTTACTTGCCAAATTCCCCCATTGGTCACTTCCATCTGCTGTAATAGTATTAGACCCTGGGATTAACGGTATCGAACGTGCTGTAAAATTCCGGTTAGCAATCTCTGCAGTTACACCATTTACTAACACACTCCCCTGATTATCATTAACCGTACCACGCACAATGTCATTTATTATTCCTGTCACATCTATTGAATCAGCAGTTGTTGTGTAACCATCCGGCGGTGAATTGATAGCAACCTGCGGCGGCGTTGAATCAAGTGATATGTTCACACTTGCAGTTGACATATTATTCGCCGGATCAACCGCCTTAGCCGCAATCGTATTCATACCTTCTGAAAGAGTGATACCGGAAACTGAAAATGAACCGGCTGAAACAGTGGCAGTAACCCCATTAACCGTTACAACAGCAGTTGGGTCATCTATAGTACCTGATACCTTAATTGGGGAAGTGGCTACGGTGATGAGATTTTGCGGGGAGGTGATTGAAATATTTGGTAAGACCGTGTCCGTAATAACAATATTCCCGCCGCCAAAATTCTTCGGCCCGGCAGAATAATGAATACTCCCGTTAGGCTTCCTGATGACAATTTAAATTGAGTCAGGCCTGCCGTCTGATAGCGTCATAATAAACGAATACCCAGATACATTGTTGATACTGCATATACCTGAAATAGTACCTGTAGTGCCGACACCGGATATGGTCAAATCAGTAATAGAGGTACTGACCATACTCATGCGTGTTCTGGAGTAATAATATTTGACGAGACCGGAAGGTGTATTTACGCCATCCCTGCTTACGTCAATTGCAAAAATAGCTTTATAGGTTTGAGTCTCTGGAAAGATATAACCATTGCCGGAAATGCGGTTTATAGCGGCATTAGTTATGGACGATAAACAAAAGAATAGCGCCAGTACAAGCAATACAACGAAAACTTTTCTTGTCATAGCGATTCACCTTGACTTGTTTTACTTCTTTACACCTACTATTTTTTTAACACGACCGTATATACCCATAACGGCAAGGCCTGCCCCAAGCAGCATAACAGTGCCAGGCTCAGGTACGGAAGGCGGCGGGAACGTTTGGGATAAATAAATCGGAGTAGTGCTGTCAAAGGGATCATTCATCAATACACTCGCCTCCCATAATTCAGGGTCTGACATTTCTCCATATCTGACAGTTGTCTTAAAACTAAATCCGGTTAATGAACTGCCGGGGGGAAGGTCGTTTCCAGTAGGAGGTATTCCTGGATTCATAGACGTTGCTAATGAAAAGCCGGAGGTAGAGAACCATATACCCTGTGTGAATCCGTCACCCCATCCAACAGGAAGCGCTCCATCTAAAAAATCTCTACTGCCTGCATAAGTAAGGTCAACGTAAAAAATATCATAATCAGTACAGTCTCCCGTAGCTGTAGAATTATTACTTAATGTAAAATCATACTGCCATTTACCTGAAAAAGGCCCTGTAGTCACAAGACTCTCCGCATAGCTGAAATCCATACCAGGGGTACAAAGAGCAGCAAACACTGAAACAGGTAATAAAATTACAACTAAGAAGGCTATAACAATAGTACGTTTAATATTCATTCTGACATTTCTCCTGTGTTACATTATTTTTAATGTATTATTTAGAGATAATGAGGCCATTACAAAATTTCTCAAATTTTTATTTAACTTTAAAGGTGTATGAAATACTAAGAAAATTTCCTAAATATAATTCTTGCAATAACTATACCATTACAAATACGCTTTTATTTTCAATAGGTTATAATTAGCTTTCGCCGGTCCCATTGATTAACTGTTAAATTTCCTGTCACTTTTATCCTATTACCAATAATGATTAACACCGTAAGTAAATATATAACCAGATATATTCCTGATTTATCAAAGGGATAGTGCAACATAACGTAAGTGTCAACTTGTTTGTCAGTGATTTATTATCAGATGGAATTATTTGATTGGTTTATCAAGGAAATATATTATAAATCATAGAGTTATAATAATGATAGCAGTGTTAAATTTCCTGTCACAATCAACTAATTGCCCCTTGCTCAAGCATCTACAATCTCAGATTCGTGATACCTATCTACACTTCTATCGGGACTGCCATAAACTCATCAAAATTGGAGGGCGTAATAATCTGAAACTTACTATTTTTATACGCTGACGTAAATTCGTGTGCAGCTTTCAAATTGGGCCGGCCTTCTGTCCACTTGAACTCATAAGCCCTTAATTCGCCATGACTTTCTTCTATTAAGTCAATTTCCTTTTGGTCATACGTGCGCCAGAAATAGAAATTGGCATGTCGGCGCTGGTGGGCATATACCTTCATCCTCTCAATCACTGCGTAGTTTTCAAAGAGCGCTCCTGAGTCTGAGCGTATATTCAGGGGATTGAAATTGCGTATCAGTGCATTGCGAAATCCCAAATCAACAAAGTAATATTTTGATGTTTTTGAGATTTCTTTTCGCAGGTTACGGCTGAACCCTCTCAGGTTAATTATCACAAACATCTTCTCCATCAGATCAAGATATTTTTCTACAATGGTTTTTGAAATTGACAGGTGTGATGCAAGTTCCGCAGTAGAGACTTCAGAACCGATTTGCAGGGCCAGGAGGGTAAGCAGGTCTATCACCTTTTTGGGCTTTCTAACCTGCTCAAACGAAAGGATGTCACGGTAAAGATAGTTATTTATCAGGTCATAAAGATAGTTCTCCTTTTCTTCCATGAACAGGCTGATTGTCATCGGGTACATTCCGAATCTCAAAAACTCTTCCATGCGCTCGCTGTTGGAAGTCATCGGCGGATTCACAGGTAATTCGTTGTATGAAAATGGGAATAAATTTAAGGTTGTGGAGCGTCCGGTCATAGGCTCATTGATCTTATTGGCAAGGTCAAATGATGCTGACCCCGACGCAATAATATGTATCTTTAATTGATCAAACAGGAGCTTCAGGGTCAATCCAATATTCTCAACCCTTTGGGCCTCATCAATAACCAATAACCTGTTATTACCAACAACTGTTTTCAGTTTATCCAGATCAGCCCTGCCTAAAAGCTCCTGAGTACGTATGTCATCACCGTTAAACTGTACATACGGAAGAGGAGTTTTTGCCAGCACCTGCTGGATAAGGGTAGTCTTCCCTGCTTGCCTCGGCCCATACAAGATGATGGTATTCGGCTCTGAATCCAATACTTTTTGAATATGGTAAAACAAACTTCTCTCAATTTCCATAAATTGAGCATAATATACTTTACTCTATTTGTCAAAATTACGCAGATGGTGTTAACAAAAAAGTCACCATCAACTATTGCGGTTTTTATATTATTATTAAGGTCTATTGCAACAGTTCCAACTGCAAGGAACTTTCCAAGGTTAACCGCTAGCCTGTTATAGTGATTTATGTTCAGATGTAATTACCTGCTTGATTTAGCAAGGAAATATATTAAAAATCATAGAGTTAAAATAAACAAAAGAAGCGTTAAATATCCTGTCACAATCAACTAATTGTCCCAAACTCGATTTGATGGCTTTTGTTATGAAATACCGTAAACATAATCATATCCCTAAGTTACCAATTCACTGTACGGAACGTACTGGCCATACATAGCGGATATTACTAGCTTTTATATTACCAGGCCAACTATTAAGATCGTAGCCCTGCGCCATATATAATGTCCACGCATTTTGTGTAATAGGAATAACTGTAGTAGATGACCACAAGTAGGCAGTTGACAAAACATTTGTGAATGGATGGCCGTTCGGCAATGCAGGAGAGTATGCTGAACGATCAATAAGACTAAGGCTCTCTTTTATATTTGGAAGTCTCCAATCAGAATACCCACACAACGTTAAACCATTGGCATAGCTAATTGCCTCTTGCCATAGAAGCTGACCGGCAAGATTTACGTTCTTGGCCCACATTAGCCCGGTCAGATTATCAATGACACAATCTCCCGTAACACTGAACCTCGGGTCAGGCCATGCAATACGTAACCCTTCAGTGAGGCGTGGTGACACGAAAAAACTACTTGCGTTCTGGTTGCCATCTATGGTACAACATGATGAATGGAGATGGCGGTCAGATATCGTGGCAGAGAATTCGCCCATGAGGAAATAGCCGAAGTACGT
>JACRGV010000012.1 GCA_016212215.1 Nitrospirota bacterium | reverse complement strand
TGCTGTGTATGTGATCAACCCCTCTGCCTTGCCGGTCTCTGCCTCTTTTGCACTGGAAGCAAGATATATATACTCACCGTCAAGGACGCCTGCCTTGATCCGGATTAGTAGACCGGCCTGCTTAAAATCTGATAGCTTCATTTTGAGTACCTTGAAAAGGTTTTCTACGTCTGAAGGGTCAAGAAGTAAAGCAGTGTTTCCTTGAGTTTCCGAAGGGAAACTTTCAGGGAAACTGACACCCTCTGAGTTTCCATCATGGAAACTAAAAGTTTCCTTACTGTTTCCCTGCTTGTTTCCTTCCAATACCTTGAGTGCTAAGGCTTTCAGGCTCTTTGTTTCCAATTTGTTTCCCTCCAAGTTTCCAATTTGATGTAAATTGTTTCCAGTTTCCCCCCCCTATAGGGAAACAGGGAAACAAACTGTGGATAACTCATATTTTTCATATCAATAATCCAAGGTTCATTGCTTTGGTTTTATGCTTTGAAACTGTCCCTTTAGAAATTTTCAGTAGTTCAGGAATTTCATTCTGAGGAACACCATCATTGAGCATTCTTGCAACTTTTTCAGTCAGCGATTCCTCAATATCCTTGAAGTTCCACTGCTGTTTACTAGACGCTAATGTTTTTAACTGCATCTCAAACGGTGTAACGTTATCTCCATATATGCCCCGTGACTTCTCAAAATGCACTTCAAAATAAGCTCCCTGGTCAGGTGTGTAATCTCCTGGTCTCCTCAAGTTTATAACGGTATCCAAAATATCTTCACGCCTAGAAGTGCCCCTCTGTGCTCCCCCCTTGCCGGCATGGTGAACAAACAGAACTGATCGGCCTTGTGCTCTCTGTTTAAGTGCCCAACCTTGCACAGGTTCCCAAGATTCCCCCTCATTCTCCCGCCCTCCACGGCACAGGGTTGAGATGTTATCAACAATTATCAGGTCAATCCCTTCAAGATAGGGTTCAATGGCCTCTTGTCCTTCCCAAGTCGCAAGGTTAGGCATCCCGCCATCTTGAAGGTCAGGGGTAATAATTCTTAGAGGCGCAACGGGTTCAGAATCCATCATCTCAATCGCCCTTGCTAATCTTTCTTGCATGACTACTGCCGGCATCTCACCGTCTAAATAAAGGACGCCACGGGGTCTTTGTGCCCTCCATTTATGTATGCTGCCGCTACCTGTCACCACAACTGCAATCAAAAGTGATAGAAGTGTCTTGCCCAACCCCCTTATGGCATAAAGCATTGCCAACCCTTGAGTGGGCAGCCACGGATCAAGGAGATTTTCACGGGGTGGAAATTTCATTTCAAGAAAATCGCTTGCGCTAACCATGCACAAGTTACTTTTAGGCTTAGGAATTTCAGCAACAAGGTTTCTGATTGCTCCTGTAACATCCTCAAGTGTCATCTCATCATAATTATCATTGATTTTCTGAAACTGCCGGAAGAGTGTTCTTTTATGGTATGCCTCTCGTATCTGCCTTGCATAGAAAAGAGGGTCTTTCATGCCCGGGAAGTAATTGGCTGCTTCGGATATTACTGTTGCCCTTACTTGCCCTTGCAAATCTCCTGCGATGTCTTCTAATCCGCATGGAAGGCCGCTGTCAACCCTCTTTACGATCTTGTCATAGATTAAGGCATATTGCTTATCCATGAAGTAATCAGACGAAAAATCAGGTAGCTCTTTCATCAGGGATACCACTTTTAACGTATCCGCAAATAATGAGGAGATGAAATTTGTTTCCAATTCAAGGCCGGTTTGCAAATCAGGCTGTGCCGGAGGATATTGTACAAACCCTTTATCATCCGGCCCCTCAAAGTATAGCTTACGGTCTTTGGCATTTTTTGCTTTTATGCCAGCAACATCCGCTGCATTAAAACCCGTTGCAGTTTTTGTCATTTAGCCACCGACTCCCGCCAACCGGCTGCAATTATTCTTTCCACTGCCTCAACAGGTATTCTAACCGCCCGCCCGATTTTTACGGTTGTAATAGTCTTCTCAAGTATCCGCCTGCGGATGGTGGTTGACTTGAGCCCCAGTTGATTAGCCGCTTCGTCAACCGTTAAAAGTTTTTTTGTCTGCATAATTACCCCCTTGTTAGTTTTGATGTTACTATATGTTGACATTGTTAATAGTTATATATACTATATCTTGCATAAACATGGAATATAGAAAATCGTATTATAGTAAAATCTTTGTTAAGCAACGGTTTGAGCTTGATGAGTCTGAATATGGGGAATGGTGTTTTATGGCAATGATGGAATATCAGGGAAAGCCTGAAGGTGTATATAACCCCTGGCAACAGCTCCAAGACTCAAAGAAGAGTAAAAAAGTTGTGCCGCCCTATATTGAATTTGCTAGCCTTGACCCTGAGAACACAGAAGAACTTCTGAATTATGCCAATAATAGAGGGATACCTTCTTCTGCTCCAGACATTATTGGACATAGCTTAGATTATACAGCAAGCAGAATTGCACTTGAAAATAAATGTGATGGTATGTCACCAGATATGTATTTTCTTAAAGATTTTTGCAAAGATATATTAAAGATGAAAGCACTTTTATTTTTAATACATTCTTTAACAATATCTGAAGATTTACTCAAAATAGATTCTGAACGTTTAGGCAATATTCTTCAGTGCATCTGCCAACTGAATGAACTCGGAAAAAGGGAATCAAAAATACTGGAAAAAAGAATGATTGAAGATGTTTCTTTTTTAAAATACAACATAGAAAGCTCCTTGCAGAAAGTGTTTGATGATGAGCTTAAAGGTCTTCAGCCAACATTTAACATATTGCCAACAGGTAAATTGGAAGGTTGCTTATTGTATAAAAACCTAAAACAAGCCCTATACGCTACTTTATTTGATGATATTACAACCCCTGTATCTATATGTGCTGATCCGAAGTGCAGAAGATTTTTTACCATAGACCATAAAGGGAAAATGTATTGCTCTAAACGGTGTGCTTACAGGGTTTCACAACAGAATTTTCAAAACAGAAAAAGAATAAATGGAGATTCAAATCATGGCAAGAAAACACGGTAAGGATAAGGGTATTATAGAGATACCAAAAGGGTCTGGTATCTGGTGGGTAGACATAAGTATTGATGGTCAACGCCGCCGGTGGAAGGTAGGGTCAAAGACTGCCGCAAAGGCTTTTTATCAGAAGTTGAAGGTTGAGGCTATGGAAGGCCGCCTGTTCCCTGAAAAGTATGAGCGTAAACGTGTCATGTTCTCTGAACTTGCAAAGGATAGACTGGCCCTTGTTACCGCTCATCATAGCAGGCCGAAAGGGGAAAATCACCTTATTGAAAGATGGTTAATTGATTTTAAGGATATGGACGCATCAAAGATTACACCATCTATGATTGAGAATGTATTGACAGAAATAAAACAAGAGGGGAAAGCCCCTGCAACTGTTAACCATCACCTTGAGTTAATAAAGGCTATGTATAACAAGGCTTCCCGGGACGGCCTTTTATCCGTCAACCCTGCTGCAAAGGTAAAAAAATACAAACTTAATAATGTAATTGTCCGGTACCTTACACCCCAGCAAGAAGTATCCTTATTTGAAAGCCTATCGAATACATATCATCCTATTGTTAAGACCGCCATTAATACAGGTATACGGCAAGGGGAATTACTGCGTTTGACATGGGATGATATAGATTGGAATACTGGTATCTTGACCGTAAAGAAGAGTAAACACGGACAAGCTCATAGAATGCCCATGAATAGCTTAGTACAAGAGGTCTTATCAGAAGCATTTAAGAATAGAAAGACAGACCGGATATTTCCACATGATAACAGTCGAATGAGGAAGACCTTTGAGAAGGCTATTAAGGCCGCTGGACTTGCCCCTTTCCGCTTCCATGATTTAAGACATACCTTTGCTTCAAGACTTGCCATGAAAGGGGTAAATGACAGAACCTTAATGACACTTGGAGGGTGGAAGTCACCTGCCATGCTTAACCGATATGCTCATCTGTCACCAACTCATTTATGGCAGGCTGTGGAAAGTTTAACTGAAATTACTCCATCCAGAAGGGATTTTTCAAACGCAACTGCCACCAAAACTGCCACTGAGGAGATTTATAAGAAGGGTGAAAACTCCTAACCCATTGATTTGAATTGGTAGCGGGGGCCGGATTTGAACCGACGGCCTTCGGGTTATGAGCCCGACGAGCTACCAGACTGCTCCACCCCGCAGTAAAAAAAATAATATGTGCTTCCTGATGCAGACGTATTCTATATTTAATTGGTCTTTAAAGTCAAGTGTTTATTAGGTGTTATTTTTTTCTTGACTTCTATATAAACGTTTAATACAATGCCTTTCAAACTGGCGGATATTCTGAAAGGTTTCTCATATAATATTGTCTTGTGGGAACCGGTCGGATTATAAGTCAGACATTCCCAAATATTTAGGATCGGCTTTTTTAATTGAAAATACGGCAGATATGACAGGGTGCGGTTATAGAGACCGCATACTGGAGTTTAGGCCAACATCCTATTCAGGATTTTATGGAAGGTGTTGGCCTTTTTAGTTTAATATTTTGGTCTACTTAGGAGGAGAAAAACATGGCAAAACAAGAAACAAAAATTTACTGGACAAAAACTGATGAAGCACCGGCATTAGCAACGTATTCTTTGCTTCCTATTATTCAGGCATTTACAAAAACAGCCGGAGTTGATGTTGAGGCAAAGGATATCTCTCTTGCAGGGAGAATTATCGCAAACTTTCCGGAAAATCTAACTGAGGCTCAAAGGATCCCTGACGACCTGACATGGCTGGGTGAACTCACATTGGAGCCTGATGCAAATATAATAAAACTACCGAATATCAGCGCCTCAATCCCTCAGTTAAAGGCGGCTATAAAAGAATTACAGTCGCAGGGTTTCAATGTCCCTGATTATCCGGAGTCCCCGGCTAACGATGCAGAGAAAGAGATCAAGGCCAGATATAGTAAGGTGTTGGGGAGTGCGGTGAATCCTGTTTTAAGAGAAGGGAATTCTGATCGCAGGGCAGCACTCTCAGTAAAAAATTATGCAAGAAAGAACCCGCACAAGATGGGGGCATGGAGTGCAGACTCAAAAACCCACGTATCACACATGAACACCGGCGATTTCTATGGTACTGAAAAGTCCGTCACTGTAGCAGAGGCAGGCACGGCAAAGATTGAATTTGTTGCACAGGATGGAAAAACTACTGTGCTCAAAGAAAAGACAACACTCAAGGCAGGAGAAGTTATTGATGCAGCAGTCATGAGCCGCAGCGAATTACGCAAATTCTATGAGGAGCAGATTCAGGATGCAAAAAGTAAAGGCGTTTTGTTTTCCCTGCACCTCAAGGCAACAATGATGAAGGTGTCTGACCCAATCATGTTCGGTCATGCTGTTTCGGTTTTTTTTAAAGATGTGTTTGAAAAACATGCATCTGTAATTAAGGAACTCGGTTATGACTCCAATAATGGATTGGGTGACTTGTATAATAAGATAAAGAATCTGCCCGAGGCTCAGAGATTAGAAATCGAGGCGGACATCAGTGCGTGTTACGGGAATCGTGCATGGGTGGCAATGGTAAATTCGGATAAAGGAATTACGAATCTTCATGTGCCGAGTGATGTGATTATTGATGCATCCATGCCGGCCATGATACGTGAATCAGGTAAAATGTGGGGCGGTGACGGGAAACTTTACGATACCAAGGCAGTGATACCCGACAGAAATTATGCAGGTGTATATCAGGTCGTTATAGATGATTGTAAAAAACATGGTGCGTTTAATCCTACAACAATGGGGAGCGTTCCCAATGTGGGTCTTATGGCCCAGAAGGCAGAGGAGTACGGTTCTCACGATAAGACATTTAAGTCCCCAGGGAATGGAACCATTCGTGTGGTTGATGCAACCGGAAATGTTCTGCTCGACCAGACTGTAGAAGAAGGGGATATCTGGCGTATGTGTCAGGTAAAAGATGCACCGATTCAGGATTGGGTAAAGCTGGCTGTTACCAGGGCAAGGGCTACCGGATCACCTGCTGTTTTCTGGCTGGACAACAACAGGGCACATGACAGGGAGATTATTGCAAAGGTCAATAAATATCTGAAAGACCATGATACTAATGGATTAGAGATACACATTATGTCTCCGATTGATGCTACACGTTTTTCTCTCGAGCGTATAAGAGCCGGAAAAGATACCATATCAGTTACCGGAAATGTACTTCGTGATTATCTCACAGATCTATTCCCGATTCTTGAACTGGGCACAAGTGCAAAAATGCTCTCTATCGTCCCGCTAATGAATGGCGGCGGTCTCTTTGAGACAGGGGCTGGCGGGTCTGCACCAAAACATGTACAGCAATTTCTTGAAGAAGGCTATTTAAGATGGGATTCACTTGGTGAATTTTTAGCATTTGCAGTATCGTTAGAACATCTCAGTAATACATTCAAAAATCAGAAGGCTCAGGTTCTTGCAACAACACTGGATCAGGCAAACGGCAAGTTTCTGGATAGCAACAAGTCACCTGCCCGTAAGGTGGGTGAGATAGATAACCGTGGAAGTCATTTTTATCTCACTTTATACTGGGCACAGGCACTTGCGGCACAAGATGATGATAAAGAGCTAAAGGAACATTTTTCCGGATTAGCAAAGGAACTTGCAGATAATGAGGCTAAGATTGCCGGAGAGCTGCTTGCTGCTCAGGGTAAACCCGTTGATATAGGCGGCTATTATCATCCTGATCAGGCAAAGACCTCGCAGGCAATGCGTCCAAGCGCAACATTCAACAAAGCGTTGGCGTCTATTGTTTAATTAAAGGCAGACATTGCTGAAAGGGATTCTTCATTGATAAATGAAGAATCCCGTGCAGAAAGGTAAGCCAATAGTAATCAGTTTAAAAGATTGCTATTGGCTTTTTTTATTATTCCATGTATAAAGGAGGTGATTTGATAAAGCAGAGGAGGACGAGAGTGAAAAGTAAAGGACAGATGGAAGCAGAGATAAGCAATGCCATCACAAAGTTTGAGCTTGAATATATGGGCCGTGGACCAAAAGAGACAAAGACATATATTGTTGATGACATTATTCTTGTAAGGTTGAAAGGCGTGCTTACTGATGCAGAAAAGCACCTGACCAAGACACAGGAAGGAAGAGACCTCATAAAAAAGGTCAGGGCCACTATGCTTGAGAGTGCAAAGGATTTACTGGCAAGGGTTATTGGAGATATTACAGGCGTAGATGTTATAAGCCTGCATACTGATATAAGTACACATACGGGGGAGAGGGTTATAATGTTTACCCTGTCGGAACGGGTGGAGAAGATAGGGAATAAGTAAAAGGTAATAGGCAGATAGGCTGAAGGTAGAAGCTTTCCCTCCCCTTCAAGTGGAGGGTTAGGGTGGGGATGGGGTTTTACTGCAACTTTTTCTTGACAAATTTGTTGCATAAATAGTATAAAACCAGTAACCAGTGAACAGTAAGCAGTAAACAGTAAGAAGCAAGAATCAAGAAGTCAGAAGTTAGAAGGATGCAGCAAGTAATGAGGAAGGGTTTTCTGCTTACTGCTAACCGCTTACTGCTCACTTAACAGATTCACATAAGTATTAAAGAAAGGAGAAAGGATATGGCAAAGGTATTAGAAGGTCCCGGTATGGATCTCCTTGAGAAATGGGGGATGAAGGTTCCGAATCATATTGTTGTTACCTCTCTTGAACAGCTTGAACACCTGTCAAAGGCAAATGCGTGGCTTAGGGAAAGCAAGCTGGTTGCAAAGGCCCATGAGGCAATAGGGAGCAGGATGAAGTTAGGGCTGGTGAAGGTTGACCTTGACCTGAAAGGTGCAAAAGGGGCGGTTAAGGAGATACTCGGAAGGTCGGTCGGCACAATGACAATTTCTCAGGTTATCATCGGCGAGATGGTGCCGCATGAAGTGGAATATTACCTTGCAGTAAAGTCCACAAGAGAAGGGGCTGACATACTGATGGCCAACTTCGGTGGTATTGAGGTTGAGTCCAGATGGCAGGATATAAAACGAATGTCAGTGGAGGTCGGTGAGTCCCCAACAAATGGTTCATTAGAGGATCTGGCTAAAGAATCCGGTTTTACCGGTGATTTAGTTGGAAAGGTTGCGGCATTTGCACGGAAACTTTTTCAATGTTATGAACAGGAGGATGCACAGTATCTTGAGATAAATCCGCTTTCTATAACATCAGACGGTGAACTCATTGCACTTGATATGGTGACAATGCTTGATGCAGATTCAAGGTTCAGGCATCCTGACTGGAATTTCACATTCGCTTCTGAATTCGGCAGGCCTTACACAGAGCCGGAGCGTGAGATTATGGAGATTGATTCAAGGATAAAAGGGTCAGTAAAGTTTATCGAAATCCCGGGCGGAAACATTGCATTGCTTCCTGCAGGCGGCGGAGCAAGCGTTTATTATGCAGATGCAATAGTTGCACAGGGCGGCAAGATTGCAAACTATGCTGAATACTCAGGAGACCCGCAAGACTGGGCTGTTGAGGCACTTACCGAAAGGGTTGCCTCACTTCCTGATCTTAAACACATAATTGTCGGCGGCGCTATCGCAAATTTTACAAATGTTAAGAAGACATTCGCAGGCATTATTGCAGGGTTCAGGAATGTTAAGGCAAAAGGCAAATTAAAAGACGTGCATATCTGGGTGAGACGCGGCGGGCCTTATGAAAAAGAGGGGCTTGAGGCAATGAGGGCGCTGGAGCAGGAAGGCTTCAATATTCATGTCTTTGACAGATATACACCGCTTACAGATATTGTTGACTATGCCCTTAAGGGTAATTAATAATTCAAATAAAAGAAGGAGAGAAAAACCATGAGTATAGTCGCTGATGATAATACAAGGGTTGTTATTCAGGGCGGTCCGGCAGGTGTTAATGCCGCCCGGCGTATGGCTGAGTTTTCTTATCTCATTAAGAAACCTTTCAATGTTAAGGCATTTGTATTCCCGCCTGATGCCGGAAAGACTGCGGAAATTCCTTTTGGCAGTGAGATGCTTGCAGTACCGATCTTTTCCAGTGTTGCAGAGGCCACAAAGACATTTCCTGAGATTAATACTACACTCGTTTATATTGCACCTAACAGGGCGCTTGCCGGTGCACTTGAGGCACTGAAGGATGAAAAGATTAAGGTAGTATCAATGATTACAGAAGGCGTTCCTGAGAAGGATGCCAAAATCCTATCAAAAGAGGCAAAGAAACTTGGAAAGGTGTTCAACGGTCCTTCATCAATCGGAATCTTTTCAGCAGGCAAGTGCAGGCTTGGGGTTGTCGGCGGGTCTTATGAAAACCTGATACTCTCTAAGCTCCACCGCCCGGGTTCATTTGGTGTAATAACAAAGTCCGGCGGACTGCTGAATGAGATTATATGGATATGCAGTCAGTTTGCAGACGGTATCACAACCGCTGTTGGAATCGGCGGGGATGCTTATCCCGGAACGGATTACGTATCATACCTTGAGATGTTTGAGAATGACCCTGAGACAAAGGCCGTTGTTATCGTCGGAGAGATGGGGGGTACATTAGAAGAAAAGGCAGGGGAGTGGTATGGGGCTAAAAAACGCAGGATAAAACTGCTTGCAATAGTGTCAGGCTTCTGTCAGGAGGTTCTGCCTAAGGGAATGAAGTTCGGTCATGCAGGTGCCAAAGAGGGGCAGAGAGGTGAAGGAAGTGCAAGGAGTAAGGCAGAGGCATTAAAGAATGCAGGTGCGATAGTTCCAAAGACTTATGGTGCACTCGGGCCTGCAATAAAGCAGACTTATGAGGAATTGCTTGCACAGGGTGTGATAACTCCTGTTAAAGAGATCCCTGTAGATCAATTGGCAAAATGGCCCAAGTCAATAGAAGAGGCCATAAAGACCGGTGAGGTTGTACTGCCTCCGCTGTTAAAATCAACTATATGTGATGACAGGGGCGATGAACCGATGTATGTGGGTTATCCTGCCTCAGAACTTATCAACAATGGGTATGATATTCCGCATGTTATTGGACTGCTCTGGACGAAACGGCTTATTTCAGCAGATGAGGCGGAACTTATTAAACGTATATTGATGCTGTCGGCAGACCACGGCCCATGCGTCAGCGGTGCACTTGCAACAATACTTGCCTCGTGTGCAGACATACCGATGGCACAGGCAGTTGCATCAGGCATAACAATGATAGGCCCGCGTTTCGGAGGTGCAGTTACAGATGCCGGAAGGTGGTTTAAGTATGCCATAGAAAATAACATGGGTGTTGAAGAATTTCTTACATACATGAAGGCAAACTGGGGGCCTGTCCCTGGAATTGGTCACAGGGTGAAGAGCGTTAAAAATCCGGACAAGAGGGTTAAAGAGCTTGTCTCTTTTGCAAAGAGTCTTGGACGTCCGCTTCCTCATCTTGATTTTGCACTTGAGGTAGAAAAGATAACTACAACGAAAAAAGAAAATCTGATCCTGAACGTGGACGGTACTATTGCAGTGGTATTGCTTGACCTCGGGTTCCCGGTTGAGAGCCTGAACGGGTTCTTCATCCTTGCACGTACTATGGGCCTGATTGGGCACTGGATAGATCAGAAACAGCAGGGTGCACGTCTGATCCGTCTGCATCCATACCTTGCTAAGTATGCAACTGAACCAAAGAGGGAGGTTCCGCCGATTGAGAAGGCTGTGGAGGTATGATGTATTATTACTTCTATTGATACTGCAATTCGCAGTTGTTATGTATGCCCATGCACTTGATGAAAAGGGGCAGGCAGCGATAAAGAGATGGGTATCAGGGACAGTAGTTGCTGTAAATACTAATGCCATACCTAATACTATTGTAATAACCTCCAAAACATGGAAGGGGCAGGACATTACAGTAGGTGCACAGGTCAACAGCGACACTGAGATAACAGTTGATGGAAAACATGCAGTTCTTTCAGAGGTAGTGCAGGGTGACGATGTATCCATGCATTACCTCAGAGAGCCGCTGGCATTAATAGCAAAGAGCATAAGGATAAAGAGGGCAAAGTGAACCCCACCCTCACCCTGATCCCCCCTCCTGCCTCCCCCCGCAAAAGAGGGGGGAGGGATTTGGAAGGAATTTAATTGCAGCTCTCCCTGAGGGAGAGGGGGCAGAGCTTATTCCCTCCCCTTCAAGGGGAGGGTTAGGGTGGGGATGGGGTTATATTCAGGTGAACCGTCATGAAACGGGGTTTCACAAAGGGGCATAAAAATCAGCGGGACAAGAAAGTCCCGCCTATCCTCGTAGATATGGATAGGCGGGGTTTTCTTGTCCCGCCGGAAGGGATTTTCGGATGAA
The DNA here is from genome assembly GCA_016212215.1 of Nitrospirota bacterium. NCBI lineage: Bacteria > Pseudomonadati > Nitrospirota > Nitrospirota bacterium. The sequence goes on along the minus strand of JACRGV010000012.1, from coordinate 20,990 downwards.
AATACGGATAATATCAAAGATTATGATTAGCATTGCGTTTCTTGTCGTACCCATTATGATAATCGCAAGCGGCTGCACTAAGAAGGTATCTACTACAGATATAAAAGAGATTGAGAAGCCGGAGCAGGGATTACTGCCGTCGGAACCTTCTCCGGTTTATGAAACAGTTGCAGAGCCGCCTGTACCACAGCCTGATGTCATACGCGGAAATGGGAAAAGTGGAGAATCCGGTGACATAACATCCGGACGTACACCTGCTTCTGAAAAAGGGGTGGGTGACGTGTTTTTTGATTTTGACAGGTATATCATAAGAGAAGACGGAGTAGAGACGCTTAATCACAACTCTACTGTACTTAGAAAGATAGGCTTTAAGAACCTTGTTGTTGAAGGACATGCAGATGAGCGGGGTACCACAGACTATAATCTCGCATTAGGCGAACGAAGGGCAGTATCAGCAAAAAAGTACCTTTCCAGTCTTGGGATAGATTCAACAAGAATATCTGTAATTACCTTTGGAAAAGAAAAACCATTCTGTGCAGAACACAGTGAAGATTGCTGGCAACAGAACCGGCGTGCACATTTCGTTCTGGCGGAATGAATATGAAGATTATTAAATTTATTCAATTATTATCAGACGAGAATTATCGTTGCTCACCCTCCCCCTACCCCCCTCCCGTCAAGGGAGGGGGAATAAACGTAGCACCCTCTCCCCCGGCGGGAGAGGGTCCGGGTGAGGGGGTTTTATTTTCAACATCCTTAGTTAGTTTGTTCCTCATATGTACTTTGCTTGTACCCATAATATTCTCAGGTTGTACCCCTCCTGTAACTTATGTCATTGACCTTGCGTACGCCCCTCCGTTGTCTGAAGCTGTTGCGGTAAAGCAGGAGCAGGAACGGATTGCGGTTATACCTTTTGAGGATGCGCGGACTGAAAAGAGGATGATCGGCAAGAGTAAAAGACTGATGGGAAAGATTGATAACTTCGAGTCAAATCCATCACCCGTCAGTGATGCTGTAACTCAGGCACTTGTCAGGGCATTAAAAATAAAAGGCTATCAAACAGAAATATTAAAACCAGGCACTGACCCTGAGGCCATAAAACAGAGTCCTCCTAATATAGTATTGTCCGGAAAGATAGATTACCTGTGGGCCTACGCAATTGCAAAGACAGGACGCACCAATATCAAGGTGGATGTACGCATGAAGATGAAGATATATAAGGTAGATGATAAAACCGGTTTTACCATGAACGTACAGAGTCAGTCAGAGCCTAAGGTTGTTTTATTTACACCGTCAGTAATGCAGAATGCAATCAATGATACACTGACTGATGCTATAAATCACGTGATTGCTACGAAGTGGAAGGAATGAAGAGAGTGAGCAGAGGCAAGAAGTAAGAAGCAAGAAGCAAGAATTAAGAAGTAAGAAGTAAGAAGTAAGTACTATTTACCAAGTATGACACAACCCCACCCTCACCCTGACCCTCTCCCTGAGGGAGAGGGTGGCTAATGTTTATTCCCTATCTCCTTCAAGAGTGAGGGTTAGCATCAATTTTGATTACCTCCCCTTCAAGGGTGTGGGTTAGCAAAAAACTCGATTCCCTCCCCTTCAAGGGGAGGGTTAGGGTGGGGATGGGGTTATTTCAGGATTAAACACTGAGAAAGGGAATTATAAATGACAGTTCGCGTTAGATTTGCTCCAAGCCCAACGGGCTATCTGCATATAGGCGGTGTTAGGACTGCTTTATTTAATTATCTGTTTGCCCGCCACAATAAAGGTGTATTTATGCTTCGCATTGAAGATACTGACCAGGGGCGTTCTACGGACGAATCCATTAAGGCTATTATTGATGGAATGCACTGGCTTGGGCTTAACTGGGATGAAGGCCCGTATCGTCAGACTGAACGAATGGAGCTTTATAAAAGCCATGTCAAAAGACTGATTGACGAAGGAAATGCATACAACTGTTACTGTACTTCTGAAGAGCTTGAAGAGCGGAGGAAACAGGCACTTGCTGAAAAGCGAATCCCTAAGTATGACGGCAGGTGCAGGACAATCACAGAGCCGGTACCGGACAGGCCGCACGCAGTGCGTTTTAAGGCGCCTGTGGAAGGTCAGATTGTAGTAAACGACATAGTTAAGGGTAGGGTTGTGTATGAAAATGCTCAGCTTGATGACCTCATTATCATGCGGTCTGACGGCTGGCCTACTTATAATCTTTGTGTAGTAGTAGACGATGCTGATATGCAGATAAGCCATGTAATTCGGGGCGATGACCACCTGAATAACACACCAAGGCAGATACAACTCTATCACGCATTCGGATATGAAATACCGCAGTTTGCGCACTTGCCGATGATACTTGGGCCGGACAAGACAAGGCTTTCCAAGAGGCATGGGGCAACGGCAGTCACTGCTTATGAGGATATGGGTTACCTGCCGGAGGCGATGGTGAATTACCTAGTACGCCTCGGCTGGTCATACAAAGACCAGGAGGTCTTCAGCCTTGAAGAGTTGATAGAAAAATTCTCACTTGAGCACGTGGGAAAGTCAGCCGCAGTATTTAATCCTGAGAAATTACTCTGGCTGAACAGCCATTACATAGCACATCTGGAAACAAAAGATATTATAAAACGTCTAAAACCATTTCTTGTAAAGGAAGGTCTTATGTCCCCCTCACCCTACCCCTCTCCCGCAAGGGGAGAGGGTATAGATGAGGTAGACTTACGTCAAAGCCCCCCTCCCCTTAATCCCCTCCCGCAAGGGGAGGGGAGATTCGGAGAAGGTGCTCGTGCTGTTGTTCTCCCTCCCCTTCAAGGGGAGGGCAGGGGTGGGGATGGGGTTCAGGATGAAGCATGGCTATCCAAGGTCATAATCTCCTTACGTGAACGTTGTCGTACCCTTGTAGAGATGGCTAACGCAGCGAGGTATTTCTTCCTCGATGATGTTGAGATTGATCCTGAGGCTGCAAAGAAATTCCTGATACAATCTAATAAAGAAACACTTGAGCTTGTCCTAAAGGGACTGGAAGAACTTCCTAACCATGTACTCGAAAATAACCCCCCCATGCCCCCCCTTGAAAAAAGGGGGGGATTTTCATCTGAGAATATAGACGCTTTATTCAAATCAATTATGGAAGCAAAAGGGGTAAAGATGGGGCAGGTTGCCCAGCCCCTTCGTGTTGCCCTTACCGGTCGAACTGTCAGTCCGGGTATATTTGAGGTCATTGATATACTTGGGAAAGAGAAAGTTATTTACCGTCTCAAACAGGCGATAGCAAGGCTTTCTTGACACCCCAGCCGCAACCCGTTAATATATTTTAACAAACAGATTCCCGATAAAAAACTTCGGGAATGACAAGGATTTCCCCTTACCCTGCCCTCTCCCCTCAGGGGAGAGGGGAACGTTGAGGGGTGGGAGGGTTTTATGGCGACCCGATTCAAAGAAAAGACACGGTATACTTATGAAGATTATATGAAGACTCCTGATGATGTACGTTATGAACTTATTGATGGAGATTTATTAATGTCCCCTGCACCAAATATCCGGCATCAGATAATAAGTGGAAATATTAATGCTCTGATTAGGAGTTATGTAAAGGATAAGGAACTTGGTACTGTTTTCTATGCGCCATGCGATGTAGTTCTTGGGGATGAAAATGTCTTTGAACCTGATATACTTTTCATCTCAAAACAAAACTCAGGTATTATTGCAGATGCCAATATAAAAGGCGCCCCTGACCTTATCGTTGAGATACTGTCACCTTCAACAGCAGATAGAGACCTCATAAACAAGAAAAGAATCTACGCAAAATATGGCGTCAAAGAATACTGGATTGCAGACCCGCAGGAAAAGACAGTAGAGTTATTTATTCTGAATAATGAACAATTTGATTTGAAGAAAAGCTATGCACAGGATGATGTGATAGAATCAGTGATTTTGCAAGGACTACGTATCCCTCTTAAAGAAATATTTTAGTTTTTCAACCGCTTTGCCGCCTTCTTCCCCCACTCTGTATCCGGAAATGTATCTGCGGCCTCTTTGAAATACTTCCTGCCCTCCTGCGGATTCTGAAGGTTATAATGGGCATCCCCTATCATGTATAACACCTCCGGCACAAAACTACTTCTTGGGAATCTCACAACAAAGTCTTCGCCGCCTTTTATAACATCATCCGGCTTGTTTGCGCTCCTGACATCATAATCCAGATAAAATCCCTCATCTTTTCCTAATTCCGGTTTCAGTTCCAAAACCTTTTTCAGCATGATATGGGCAATATATTTATTACTGCTAATCATGTTAAGCCCCTCAGTGTGCAAAAGGACAGCTATCTCCGGCCCCTTTTTCTTATTCTCGATCAGATAATTAATTAAATAATGCAGACCTATGTGCGCCTTCTTGGGGTCCTTGATAAGCACTATCCCTGCGTTGTAATATTCAGAAGAGAGTTTTTCTTTAACTGCCTTGTTTATCTCAACAGCCTTATCAAACTCTTTTAATGCATCCACCTCATTCCCTTCTAACAGATAAGTGCGGCCGCGCAGGAAATGTACATCTGTAACTTCTGAATAAACAGAGGGTACAATCGTTAAGAATATTAGAAATATAATAAATTGCAGTATATTACGCCGGTTCATATTACTGAATCTTGTATAGCGAATACCCGGACCATCCGTTGTCAATGGTTCCTGTAAAGGTAATATCTGCGGTGGAATCAGGATTCGGGGTTCCTCCTGTGTACAAGTATGTCCTTCCCCTGTCATTGAATGATGTTCCGCTGCCGTCTGAAAGGTATGCCCCGACAACTACATCATAATAACCATCTCCATTAACATCCCCTGCACCGGCAACTGCATTTCCGAACCGGTCTTCTTGGTGCTCAGCACTGAAAGTAACATCAGGTGATGTATCTACAGCGTCCATAGAAGGCCATCCATAATATACATAAGCTTTTCCTCTGAATGTTGTATCAGTCCCCATATACTTTCCACCGGCTGCAATATCATCATAAGTGTCACCGTTTGTATCACCGGCATTTCCAACAGATGTCCCAAGGAACTCATGGTCTGTATTTCCTGTAAGTACAGTCATCTTCACTCCAGAAGAGTCGGCACCAATTGTAATATCTTTTAATTCACCATCACTCATATCGAGTCCATAAAATATATAAACCTTGCCCCTGTTAACGCCTGTGTCAGTATCAGCCTCAGGTGCCCCGATAATTACATCAGAGTACCCGTCTCCATCAACATCCCCGCCGCCTGACAGGCCGGCTGCAATCTTATCATTATCATTACTGCCTGTTATCCTGACGTCAGCAGAAACATTCATATCTGTACCGCCAAAGAATATATATGCACGTCCCCTGTTATAGCCGTCTGTGCCGTCCGCATAAGGCGCCCCTACTATTACATCATCATATCCGTCATAGTTAAAATCTCCGGCCCTTGCAACAGTAGTCCCAAACTTGTCCAGTGCTTTCTCACCTTTTAAGACAACATCAGCATCATTAAGTGTCAGTTCAGGATAGTTAGCCTTAATCCCCATAATCGGCCCGCCATAAAAAATAACTGCTGTCCCTGAGTAAGGGGTGGAACCGTTTGAGTATTTCTCCGGCAGACCTATAATTATGTCGTCAAATCCGTCATTATTTACATCACCGGCTGACGAAACAGAAAAGCCTGCCAGATCATTAACCTCAAGGCCCTTTATCCTGACATCAGCAGTATTGTCCATTGATGAGGATTGATTGCCGTAATATATATAAACTGTGCCGCTGTTATCCGCATTGTCATTTGTGTATGGGGCGCCTGTAATAATATCTGCATAGCCGTCTCCGTTTATATCCCCTGCTATGGCAGTTGAAAAACCGAATTGCTCCCCTGCAGAGGCTTCAGAAAATGTTAAGTCAGCAGAAGTGGTCAGAATATCAGAACCATTAAGTTTTAATGCCATTGAGTTACTAAAGAAGAGGTAAACCTTACCAATAACACTGCCGTCTTTATCTGATGGTGCCCCTATCAGAATGTCGCTCTTGCCGTCACCGTTTATATCCATAAACTGTGCTAAGGTCTTCTTTGCACTTTTGGAAATATCCCGTGCCCCGTTATCCCTTACAAAATATATATCTTCACTTCCCTCTTCACCTTCCGCCCATGCAGCATAAATATATTTTTTTGCATCTGTTGCTATAGCAGGTGAACCTGACTTTTCAGAAGAATTAGATATGTTTCTCGGGGATGAAAAGGTCTTTCCATTGTCAATAGATCCTGAAAAGTAGATGTCTCCGTTTCCTATGGCCTCTTCAACCCATATTAGATTGAGATAGTTTCCATCCAATGCCAACTTTGGTGAAGAAGATTGCCCTGTAGAAGTTGAGATATTTTTAGGAACGGTAAATGAGTGCCCCGCATCAGTTGATATGGCCGCCCATATCTCACCGCTGTCGGACCATACAGTATAAATTGCACCGTTAGAGCCTACGCCCATCTCAGGGCAGGACGGTGAAGATGAGCCTGGGGAGATTTTTATAGGGGCAGGGATTAATGATTCATAAGACTGTCTCCTTGTAAAATAAATACCTGAGTCTCCTTTAAATGCAATATAAATTGTTCCGCCGGAAGTAACATTTATTACCGGGCAGTTAGAATCAGTTAATGTGTTTGAAACATTATGCGGGGTGGAAAAACTTGTACCACTGTCATTGGATGAGGCTATTGATATATTTCTGTTCCCTTCAGTGCCTTCAACCCAAACTATATCAATATCTGAATTAAGTGTCCCCTCCAAGACTCCAAGCATAGGGTCGCTTGAGTCTGATGCTGTGTTTGAAATATTCAGAGGTTCAGCATCAGTTGATGGAATAAAATCAGTCCCTCCATTATCAGAGTGGCGGAAGAAGATATCCCTCTTCTGATCTCCCATATCCTCTTCCCATACTACATGCAATTGACTGTTACTGTCGGCCTTGATCATTGGAGAGGCTGCATCCCTTGCGAGATAAGAGAGTGGTTTACAACTTGAAGAAGATTTATTGTCGTAAAATTTAATATTTTTACCGATAGAACCCCAGTCTTCGGTCCACACCGTATATGGTGAACCATTGCCGGCTGTTGCAACACTTATATCTCCTGCATGGCCGTTTATATTACAGTTAGCTGTTTTATTAAGGTTACGTTTGCTGAAAGTATTGCCGGAATTTGCTGAGTCAGCAAGGTATAACTCTGTAATTGAGCCGGAAGAAGCCTCTTCCCATGTAACATAAACATTACCCGAAGAGTCTGATGTTATTTTTGGATTGGAAGATTTGGTAGAAGTTTCAGAGAGGTTTGTCCCATGCGTACTGTTATTATTCCCACTATTGTTGTCATCGTTAGTGGTTGTTGATGTCTTCCCGCCGCATCCCGCAACAAGAAAAATAGCGAACATCAATATAAGATGTTTTAATATTAAATTTCCTGATTTCATAAATACCTTAGTTGATATTAGCAAGTTTCATACCATTACCAGTCAGTTTTTAAAGCAGGCATGAAAATTGCTAATTAAAATTGCTAATTAATAATACTAAGAATATTAACATAATTTTAATATGAGGAGAACCGTCATGCGTAAAAAACTTACAACACTTGTTTTGGTTACACTTACAGCAATCATTACAGCCTTTTCAGGAAACGCTCTTGCAACATCAATCGCAGAAATTGAAGGAAATGATTCCTTTGCTTCAGCACAAAGCATAGACGCCTTTTTCTCTATTAACTCTAACCCAAATGTCTTCGGGACATTACCTACAGTGAGTATACATGGCAGTAATGGAGCGGCTACTGATGTTGACTATTATCGTTTCACCGTAGCAAATACAGGCATAGGATATTTTGATATAGATGATGTTACAAAGTCTGGTTCTCTTTGGATTGGCAATTCACTCAGTTTATACGATTCAGGCCATAACCTCCTTGCTGCTGATTTTGATACCTTAAATTATGATGAAGACCCAGGTTCTGTTTCTACCTTTGACAGTTTTCTTGGTGTTTATAATTTTACTAATGCCGGCGTATATTTCATTGCAGTATCTACAGAATACACAAGTCCAGGTACCCCTGGTACTTTAGGCGGCAATCTTGGCCGTCCTGATTGTGTAATGCCGGCCTGCAACCCCAATAATCCGCCGGTAGACTTTCGTAACGGCGGAAAATATTATCTTGGAGACTCAGGGCCGACTTCTGTTAATACAACGGGAGCATCCGACGCGTTTGGAAACTACACCCTTCATGTAACCATAGCAAACCCAGTACCGGAGCCGTCAACTGCATTATTATTCGGACTGGGAATGATAACCCTCTTAATCATATCCCGCCTTTATTTTCTTTCCCCTCTTTTTAATAAGAGTGACATAAGAAAATAAGCATCTTTCTCAAATTCAGTGGCTCAATAATATTCCCTCCCCCATGACGGGGGAGGGAAGGGTGGGGGTGTCCTCTTCAAAGGGAGGGGAATCCTTCCATTGACATCGCCTGCTGAACCAAGTAATAATCAAGTCACTTAGGGTCTGTCATAAAATAACCTATACATTTATGCATCTCATCTTCCGGCCATCTTTGTGTGCTCCTCTTCAGTAATAGTAAGCGGAAGATGGATGTACCAGGGTACTGTATAGGATGATCATTTAATTTGCATCCATATAGATACTGATGATTCCCAAGTTCATCGAAAGTTCTTACACCATTATAAGGAAGTATGGGTATATAGAAATTTGACAAGGTGTTTGATTGGATTTGAGCATTAAACATTAGCAGAATAAACCTGTACTTCTTTGTTCAACCTGTCTTCTAATTTGTCTTTTTCAGTTTCAAGGTCATAGTGTGCTTGTAAATTTATCCAGAAGCGTTCCGAAAGACCAAAATAACGCGACAACCTTAAAGCCGTATCCGGAGTGATGGATCGCTTACCCTGTACAATCTCATTGATACGCCTTGCCGGTACGTTAATATCCTTTGCTAATTTATATTGGCTAATTTCCATGGGTTTAAGAAATTCTTCCATGAGTATTTCACCGGGATGAATTGGTTTTAATTTTTGTTTCTCCATTTGTTCCCCCCTAATGATAATCAACTATTTCCACGTTGTATGCATCTCCGTCATGCCAATCAAAACATATACGAAACTGCTTGTTGATACGAATACTGTATTGTCCTTTTCGATCACCTGATAATTTCTCAAGGTGGTTAGATGGTGGTATGAGTAAATCTTGAAGTACATCTGTTGCATCCAAAATCTCAAGTTTTCTACGAGCAATTTGCTGTATACTCTGCGGAAATCTGCGGATTATTTCACGATTAAACAGTTTTTCAGTCTCTTTAGCCGCAAAACTTTTTATCATTAAAAATGATATTATCGCATGGCGTTAATAATGTCAAACGACATTATCCTCTTCATTTAATTGACCTTGCCGGCTTACCCAAGAAATAATAAAGGCACTTGCAGCAGAATAAAATAATGACATATATGCGTGGTTAACAAATGTCGTCATTCCCTCATGTTTTAAGCGGGAATCTTTTTGTTGTTACCCATACTTTTAATGTTTGCCTTTCTGACACATTTTAACTCACTCCCTGTATCAATCTACCACACCAAGTAAACCCCTTAAATAACAACAAGTTCCATCCATCACACATATCCAGTTCTTTATTCAAACCCAGTATGTATCTATTCTATACATAATCTTAGCTTTGTTAAAAAAATCCAACCATGTCATCCTGATCCCTTAGGCTTCACTCAGGAAATGCCTGTCGAAGGATTCTTCAATGTTGTCTACAATAGCATCCTTGCATATTCCGTCTTGCTTCTTATGTTTTGTGTCTTGTTTCTTATGTCTAACTTCTTGCATCTTACTTCTTACATCCTGCCTAAACTCCGCATGGCACTAATCTTGCTAAAATAAAACGTGAAAGAATAGTGTATTCGTCTATAACAACTATAAACAGTTAATAGCCATAAGCAAAATGAACAGATTAAATAACATAGCAACCATTATACGGAGAACGACATGAGATCAGAATCCAGCATAAAACCAAGAACATTCATCTTCATTCTATTTCTATCCTTCCTAATACCCCTCTTGCCCCAGTTAAAAGGGAAAGCAGATGCAGCAGTGCCGATTGTGGATGATACGACGTTTATAGTAACAAATGGCAACTTCAAATCACCTACAGGTGACCTTGACCTCTTAATATTAAGAGAAAATTATTTAATCCCCACCACTGATTTATCAGCTTATGATAATGTTGACCCGGACAAGTTTGTTGTAAATGGGAATCAGGGGACATTCGGCAGTCCTGATTGTATCCAGTCTATATTTTTAAGGATTTATGATGGCGGCAGTCAGAATTGGGTAAGGGCAAGTAACGGGACAATAAAGTTTAATGACGGTACGTTAAGTAACGTCCAGATTGTGGGTATTATAACAGACCTTAATACGTGGATTACTCCTGCAAACAGATTAAATGGCAGTGATTTACTTTTCGAACCTGCAAGCGTTGCCGGTGTTTTGTCATCAGCGCCATATAGGGGAATTGAATATGTTGCAGGAGATACTGGAAACGATAAGGTTACTATCAGTGCTGATAGGAAAAGCGTAACCTTTGCCCTTCATACTACTTATGCGGCTGATGATTACAGGATCATCCTTGATTACGGCAATAATAATTGCAGCGGCCCCACAGGTTTTCCTGATGGCGTATCATTTGACGTGACTCTGGAAGATAATATTGTTACATCAAAGGGTGTTCAAGTAGGGAGCACTAACTATGGGGAGGTTATTAATGTTAAAGGCGTACAATTAACCTCAGCCGCAACATCTACCTCATATCTTTCCCCAACAAGGATCCCTGATGTCAATTATTTCGGCCAGACAAGGGCAAGGGATGTCAGAAAGGAATGGGGAGGTGATGATGATAATACAGGTATCTATTATTTTGTATTAGACCCTGCTATTGCTGATGGGACGTCTGCACCTGATTTTTATATCTGGATAATGGATGGTGATAATAATGCCAAATATCTGAATATTGGGGATAATGATTATCAGAGCGAATCTACTGCTGCATACAGGTCCGTGTTTGAATATATGCTCTATGGAGGGAACGGTGCAAGGACTTATGAGGATATAGTCGGCGGCGGAAATGTGCCTGATGCCGGATTAAACAATGACCCGACAGATGATTTTGCAGGTACATTGATAAATCTGAATTCTGCCTACGGCAGGACAACATTGAGAACAGACATGGATGGTCCTTATGGGACAAACATCCTGAAGGATAGAAACTGGACAGTTATACCTGTTGATATAGATGCCAACCCAGGGGATACGATTCCGATAACTGATGGGATACTTTCAACTATATTTGGTTCAGGGAAGGTAGTCTATAAGTTTATTGTTGACGGCAGGGATGTCCGCAATACTATTCCTGCAGGTCAGGCAGTGGACTTTAACAGGTACCAGCTTGATATATCTACAAGCCCGACTGACCCTAATATAGGCGACTGTAAAAATGTCCGTCCAATATTAAATTGTGTAATACCATATTCTTATGAGATGGTCTTTGCAGGACGCCCTGACCTTGCAGGTTCACAGTTAAAGACCAATACGCTCCTTCTAATACCTACTCTTACTAATCACTTATTGGATGTCCAGACACTTGACCTTGATGAGAGTACAATAGTTGGGAACATGTCATATCCCCAGATGGCGATTAAAGTTACACTGCCTGATGGGAGTATATTTAATGATTCTGCAACATTTGAAAGCGGTGACCAGAGAGATGACGGGCACTATATGTGGTCAAGCATAAAGCAGGCTGAAAGGATTTTACCGGCAGAAAAATTTGTCTCTGCAAAGGATATAAAACACTGCGGCCCTGGCGGATTCACTCCTGACCCTGCAGTATGCTTCAATACATTAAATAATGAGAACGGTTTATGGGCTATTGAGGTAGACCCATATTTACTCGTCAATCCGTATGGCCTAAGGGCATTCGGTGACCAAGGATCTCCTCTTGGATTTGTGCCGCTCCCGGCAGTCCCTGTGAGTGCATCTCCAGGTACTCCGGTTCTGGATTCTGATTACCTTAGTTGTCCGAATCCGCCAGGAACATCCCCTTGCCCTGATGGAATATTGGATAGTGTAGATAACTGTAAAGATCACTGGAATCAGAATCAGAGTGACTGTGATGGCGATGGAATAGGTGATGTCTGTGATGCTACGCCCGGATGCAGTTTACCTCCTCTGGATACGGATTTAGACGGGATACCGGACATTCAGGATAACTGTCCTACAATACCAAACCCAACTCAGGCTAACTCAGATACTGATAGTCTCGGAGATGCCTGTGATAATTGTGCATTAATTTCTAACCTTGATCAGGCGGATGCAGACGGTGACGGTGTAGGAAATGTCTGCGATAACTGCCCTATTGCACCAAATACAGCACAGACGGATACGGATAATGACGGCAAGGGTGATGTGTGTGATAACTGTGCTTATGTTGCCAATGCGGACCAGCTTGACAATGATATATGTCAGGCATCTCTTGATCCTTTAGACCCTGTTCCATCATGTATCACCGGTAGTCTATTACCTGATGGCAAGGGTGATGTTTGTGATAATTGTAAGTATGTGTACAATCCGGCACAGAATAATACTGACTATAATATATTATTCCCCGGCACATACCCAGGTGATGCATGTCAGTCTTTAGACAGTGACCGTGACGGTATAGCCGATGGACCGGATAATTGTCAAAATATATCTAACCCAATTGCCAATGTTTTGGATTATTATGGCAATTATGTATCAGAAACATGTGCTGACAATGTAACAACTAATGCAACAACTCAGTGTGATGTTGATGCTGATACTGTTGGTGATAAATGCGATAACTGCCCATTAGTATCAAATGCAGATCAGACAGATACAGACGGTGATGGCGATGGTAATGTATGTGATAACTGTCCGAATATTGCAAACCCTGATCAGCTTGACACTGATTTAGATGGCATTGGCGACCTTTGCGATAACTGCCCGAATGTGTATAATCCTTCACAAGCAGATTCAAACGCAAATGGTATAGGTGATGCCTGTGAACCCATTCCACCGCCTGATGCAGATGGTGATGGAGTACCTGATTCTCAGGATAACTGTCCAACGATAGCGAATACTAATCAATTAGATTACGATAATGACGGTGTTGGTAATGTATGTGACGGCTGTCCGAACAATGCCAATCCGAGCCAGGAAGACTCAGACCTTGATGGCAGACAGGATGCATGTGATAACTGCCCTGCAACTGCAAATCCATCACAGGCAGATATAGACCAGGACGGGATAGGTGATGCATGTGATGCATGTCCGACAAATCCAAGCCCTACATGCACACCAACTATAATACCTGTACAGTGTGAAGTACACCCGGAGACCTTAAACAAGGATACATCCGGTATACCTGTGATGGTAGAGATTGAGTTTGAAAAAGACTCAACTTACAAGGCATCCGACATAAACACTGCCTCATCAAGCATAGAGCTGAGATTCCCTGAACCGACACCTGGAGGCTGTCTTGCCCCTGTTGATTTGCAGGGAAATCATTATCTCTTACACATGGCGGGATATGAGCAATATGGTTCAAGAAAGCTCCACGTAAAGTTTGACCGTAACATAGTTCAATCATGTGTTGCCGGAGTCCCACAGCCGAACCATCAGGACATACTCCTCAGAATATCCGGCTTCTTTAATGACGGCAACCAGTTCACCTGCTCAGATGAGATAAGGGTAATACAGCCATAGCTGTATTGATAAATGTTTATCCCCTGACAAAACAATCCCCTCTCCCCTTGCGGGAGAGGGGTACTCTTCATTATTCCCCTCCCTTGGCGGGAGGGGGCAGGGGGAGGGTGATAGTAATCTAAAAACTGCCGCTATTGCCGGCAGTTTTTATTTATAGTACAATGTTCATATTTTGAACGACCTCATGGTTAATATGAAGAATGGAAAAAATATGATAAAACCAGTATCATGAGAAAAATAAATGAAGAAAGAATACGATTTTTCAAAAGGCGATGGAGGTAAATTTTATAGTTCAGATACAGTATTGTACCTACCTATTTACATTGAACCTGATATGATGGAAGTCCTTAGAGAATTCTCAAAGAGAAAAGGTGTAGATGTTTCAACAATAGTAAATGAATGGATAAAAAAAGATATATCCATAGTAGAAACAATTACAAAATAACTCAGAAAAATAAATATTAAACAGCAGCACAGATAGACACTTACGTCACAATGTAGTGCCATCCAAGATTCCCTCCCCTTCAAGGGGAGGGCAAGGGTGGGGATGGGGTTGCTAATATGCCCCGTATGGAGTTTAGCATTAGTCAAAACAATTTGATCAATATGTTTATAGAATGGCGGCAGCCTGTTTACTTTCAACCATACCGTTCATAAATTGAACGCCTTTGACCAATCATGAAAAACAACCACATCACCATCTACGAACCCAACCACATTATGAAAGCCGGAATCCGTATCTGGCCGCTAATGTTCCGTGAACTCATAGAATCCCGCGAGCTAATCTGGAGGCTCATCCTCCGTGACATATCAGCAAAATATAAGCAGTCTTTTCTCGGAATCCTCTGGTCCTTTCTCACACCTCTGGCCATGATGTTTGCCTTTGTCTGGATCAAAGGGATGAACATCCTTCCGATTAAAAATACCTATATGCCTTATCCGGCCTTTGTATTTTTCGGGCAGATGGTCTGGCTGTTGTTTCAACACGGCATAACAACAACCACCAACAGCCTTGCAGAGGCAGGCTCCCTTTTAACAAAGATCAACTTTCCAAGAGAGGTACTTGTCCTTTCAAAGCTGGGACAGACGATCTTTGAGTTTTTACTCCGGATACCATTATTAGTTATTATTTTTATCTGGGTTGGGTTTATTCCAAATGTATCTATCCTCCTGATTCCTGTTGCTCTATTGCCGCTATTGTTGTTAGTTGCAGGACTTGGATTCTTCCTCTCATTATTGAATGCAGTAATGCGTGATATCAGCAGTGTCATTGGAATTATTTTAAGCATAGGTATGTTTGCAACGCCTGTTGTTTATCCTCCTCCGGTAAGCTGGCCCATGTCATTCTGGATCAACTATGTCAATCCCGTGAGCGCCTTTCTCAACACAAGCCGTGACCTTGCAACAGTCGGCCACATTACCGATCCGGCAAGTTATGTTACATCAATAATATTTAGTATCCTCATCTTCATGGTCGGATGGAGAAGCTTTCACCTCGTAGAACCAAAAATTGCAGAGCAGGCATAAAAAACAGTTCTTGCTCATATTGAGTGGGTAATAATATTCCCTCCCCATTGAGGGTTAGGGTGGGGGTTATTCTATGGGAGTTATCAAATGTCAGATGTACTTGTCAGAGTAGAAGGCGTTTCAAAGAAATTCTGTAAGACACTGAACCGTTCCATGTTATATGGGATTCAGGATGTGACCAAAAATATGTTAGGGATTGAACCTGATACAAACAGGCTCAGGCCAGGAGAATTCTGGTCAGTAGATGATGTCTCATTTGAGGTTCGGCGTGGAGAGTGCCTCGGCCTGATTGGTCCGAATGGCGCCGGCAAATCAACACTTCTTAAATTACTCAACGGAATAATCTCTCCTGATAAAGGCAGAATAGAGATTAATGGCAGAATAGGCGCACTGATTGAAGTTACTGCCGGTTTCCATCCCATGCTGACAGGAAGAGAAAATATTTACATTAACGGATCTATCCTCGGATTCAGCAGGAAAGAGGTAGAAAAAAAGTTTGATGAAATTGTTGAGTTCTCGGGACTTGGAGACTTCATAGATACCCCTGTAAAGCATTATAGCACCGGCATGAACGTCCGGCTTGGATTTGCTATCGCCGCACAGATGGAGCCGGATGTCTTGTTGATAGATGAGGTCTTGGCTGTAGGCGATGTAGGATTTACAGTAAAATGTTTTAATGCAATAGCAAAGATAATCAAGCATGCCGCTGTTATATTGGTGTCTCACAATTTGCCGCAGGTTGCGCGGATATGCAGTGATGTATGTGTAATGAATAAGGGAAGTGTAGATTTTCAAGGGAAGGATGTTTCTAATGGGATAAATCATTATTTTTCAATGTTTGAGTCTCAAAATGGGATAATATCAGGAAATGGGAAGGCAAAGATATATAAAATAATGATAGAAAGCAAAAGCAAGAAAGATGTCAGTCAGATTTGCTTTGGAGATGACATATCTATTAATCTTGAACTTATGATTTCTCTTGAGATAAAATATCCTATTATAATTATCAGCTTCTCAAATTTAGAAATGCAAATTGTTGCCCAGATAAATTCTCTATATGGGAAAGTCCCTATTTATAATTCAGGAGAAAAGATGAATATAAAAGTAAATTTAGATTCATTTCAGCTTAATCCAGGTGGGTACTTTCTGTCAGTAGTAGTGTTTGATGAAACCAAACAACATATCCTCGCACACCATTACACAGTGAAAAAGATTAATGTAACTGGAGAATTTATTGGTCTTGCCCCTGTTCAGTTTATAGGCCATTGGGACTTTAATGATAAACTATTATATAAAGAAACCACTGTTACAGGTAATAAAGGAAAGATTCAAGGATGATATCCAGAAATAGAAATTATATGGCACATGAATAACTATAATTCAAAGAAAAAAGTTTTCATTATCGGTCTTGACGGCGCTACCTTTGACTTAATTAAGCCATGGGCGGAACTCGGTAAATTACCTACTATTTCAAAATTAATGTCTAAGGGAAATTATGGTGAATTGGCTTCTACAATTCCACCTGTTACTGCCCCTGCATGGTCATCAATCTTCACCGGTACAAACCCCGGCAAGCACGGGCTTTTTGACTTTACAAAGCACAAGGTCAATTCTTACAGCAGAGAACTTGTAAGTTCACGCGATATCCAGATTCCCACCTTTCCTGAGTTATTATCTAAACAAGGTTATCGTACAGGCCTTGTTAATGTCCCGATGACCTATCCTCCGAAGCCTCTGAATGGATTTGTAATATCAGGGATGTTAGCTCCTGACGAGGAATGTGAATTTATCTTTCCAAGAGATTTAAAGCCTAAGCTATTTCAGAATATCGGGGGTTATAGGATTGATTATAATATAATGGGTTATAGCAATGAAGATGAAATGCTCCGTAACCTTAATGATGTAACTGAACTAAGAAAAAAAGCCATCAGGTATCTTCTTACAACCGAAGAATGGGATCTGTTTTATTGTGTATTTGTTGGGATTGACAGGGTGCAACACTGGGTATGGGATGTTCTTGGAGATCCTATAGACTTTTCAAAAGATAATATCATTTTGGAGTTTTACAAGATAATAGATAACACCATTCAGGAACTTATATCTATAGTACCGGAAGATACCGCTGTTATTCTGGTTTCAGACCATGGCTTTGGACCGACATATAAAAAGATTATGTTTAATCGCTGGCTTTATCAGGAAGGTTTTCTTTCCCTAATAAAAGGTAAATCTACTACATCATTGATTCGTAAACTTAAAGGCATATATAAACATAAGGGGGCCGGCCATCAGGATAAGATAGAAGAACCGGAACATTTTTTTGAGAGATGGAAAGGCTGGAAAAACTATTCGCTTGCTCAGATCAATTGGTCGGATACCAAGGCATTTGCCGGCAATGAAACGGAAATGGGAATTTATATTAATACCGAGGGCCGTTTTCCTGCAGGTATTGTAAAGGATAGTGAGTATGAGAACCTCCGTGAAGATATTATTCAGCGGCTTCTCAAACTTACTGACTCAGAAAATGGAAAGAGGGTCATACAAAAAGCGTATCGCAGAGAAGATATATATAGCGGCGATTACATGCAAAAAGCTCCGGACATAGTCTTTGAGACCTCTAATTATGAATACGATTGCAGTGAGGATGTTAACGACCCGTCTGGTCCTGTATTCTTACCTCTGCAGAAATCTGTTATGGGAAAACACCGGAGAAACGGGATATTTATTGCGAATGGCCTGGATATAAAGGCAGGGCAAATAACAGGGGCAGGAGTGTATGATATTGCACCGACTATCCTTTATATGATGGGAGTTCCCATTCCTGATTACATGGAAGGCCGTGTTCTTGAAGAGATATTTGTTGAGGAATATAAAAAATCCAGAATTATACAGCGGGAAAGCTGGACAAAGGAGAATAAACTTGAAAATAATGAGGAACAAATATATACAGATGAGGACAAGGATAAGATAGTGGAGAAATTAAAGGGCCTCGGGTATCTGGATAGTTTATGAAGCCTTGCGGGAAGGGGCTGTTAAAATATCAGCATACAGATAGTGCTTTACGGTATCTTCCAATAGTTGATGACATCCGTAGTTCCGGTCAAAAGAATAAAATCCTTGAAATAGGTGCCGGAGGCTTAGGTATTTATCCCTACCTTGGAGAGAAGATATATGCAGTGGATGTGAGTTTTGACTCTATCAGAAATGATCAGGTACTCATGGTTTCATCTAATGCCCAAACTCTCCCGTTTAAAGACAAGACATTTGATATTGTGATAGCAGTAGACATGCTTGAACATATCCCGCCTTTGTTAAGGATGAATGTCATAAGGGAGCTGCTTAGGGTAGCTATAAAGAAAGTATATATAGCCTTTCCCTCAGGCCCCTATGCTGAGGCACATGACAGAAAATATCATCAATATTATATGTCAAAAAAGGGAACATCATTCCATTTCTTTGAAGAGCATTTAGAATATGGTTTACCGGATAAGGCGTTTGTGGAAGAAAGAATTATGGAAGCTGCGAAGAATATGGGACGTAGAGTCAAAATCTCTAAATCCAATAATGTTAATATCCTTTTACGGAATCTCTTGATGTTTCTCTGGATCAATAACTATAACACCATTTATCACTATACTATGGTTCTTTGCAGCATAAGGAGATGGTTGAACATGGGCAAATGTTACAGGAGTATATTCGTTGTTCAATTTGACGGACAGTAAAATGAGCCTTGATTCACAATCTAAAGAACAAAAGGATTGGTACGACGAACATGCCGGTAATTATGATGATTTCTGGGTCAATCCGATTTCTGCAAAAGTAGTTGACAAGTGGAATTTAAAAAACCTAAGGAAAGTTCTCAAATCTCAAACATTAAAAAGAATTCTTGATTTGGGATGCGGCACCGGTAAAACCACTGTGGAATTAGATTGCTTCGGTAACATCGTTGTCGGATATGATATTTCAATGTCAATGCTTCAAATTGCAAAAAAACGGTCTCCCCAAAATATGTTCATAAAAGGGGATGTTGCTGTTTTACCATTCGGTAGTGGTGTATTTGATCTGGTAGTCACTAATGGGGTATGGCACCATTTTGCAGATATAGAGTCAACAATTGATGAGGTTGGGAGGGTGTTGAGAAAGGGAGGTCTCTTGGCTGTTTTGGGTGAGAATAATGCACTATATAAACATAACAATCAGTTGTTAAGGATGTGGCAATGCTTAAGACTTCCTGTACGTCTTTATAATAAAATAACGTCGTTTTCTAAGGACAAGACTACTATTGTTCCTGTTCAGAGTGAAGTTCCCAATGAACCGGAGGGAACGGAGGATATCAATCCGCATACATTCACACGCCGGTGTGAGCAGGCTATGTTAAGGCAATTGAGATTATATACTTATGATCACATCCCGCGAATGGAAAATAGTAGATATATTTACCGCTTTGTCCTTGAATTAGAAAGGATTATCGGCAGTATTATTGCTCCTTATGACGGGTACATCATGCAAGGATTCTGGATTAAAGAGTGAACGATAAAGGTATTGATATTTCAATTGTATATCTTACAAAGAATGGAGGAGAGTTATTTAAGGATTCTTTGGGGAGTGTATTTGAGCAGAAGATAGATAAAAAGTTTGAGGTAATTTGTATTGACTCCGGTTCTACGGATTCTACTTTAGATGTTATCAGGAAATATCCAATCGGATTATATCAATTGAAGCCGGAAGATTTTAGTTTCGGCCCTGCCCGTGATTTTGGTTTCTCTAAAGCTGGCGGAGAAATTATTGTTACATTATCTCAGGATGTTATTCCATGTAATGAGAAATGGCTTTATTATTTGACGGAACCCTTTGTGTCCCCTGATATTTCAGTAGTTCAGGGGCAGGATGTGGTACCGGCAAAAAAAGATATTTTCTTTTGGGAAAAGGCAGGTCATTTTTATTTCACGAGAGAAATAAGGAAATGGGTCCGCGAATATGGAATAGGATTAGGATGTACAAATATGGCAATAAGAAGAAATGTGTGGATGGAGTGTAAATTTGGGAATACTCCTATGAGTGAGGATAAATCATTACAGATTATATTACATAAAAAGGGTTATAAGATTGTGTATGTTGAAGAGGCGCAGGCATATCATGGCCATAGCTACAACATGAATTCCTTGATAAAACGATGTGAAAACGAGGGGCTTGGCTGGAGATATGTGGATGTCGGATATTCCTTTGTTGATATGATAATAGATATCCTGTCTTTGAGAAAATTTATTATTTTGTTAGTAGGAACCTTTACAAGAAAGATAACAAGTTTATCCGCTTTCCTTTACCCTGTTATCAGGCCTATATGGCTGTTCAAGGGTAATCATTTTACAAAAAAGTATAGATACTAATTCCGGTGACACCATACAAAATTCTGGAGGATAGCAGGGCGAACCGTCATGAGCCTCCGGCTAACAAAGGATGATGAAAATGAGGCACCCTACCGCAAGGGGGGGAGATATGAAAGATTGCCGAAGATTCCCCCTCCCTTGACGGGAGGGGGTTAGGGGGAGGGTGAGCTATGGAGATTTTCGAATGAAACAATTTATTTCGCCGCCCCCAATAGTTAAATTACAAAAGTCTTTCTCAACCC
>JACRGV010000011.1 GCA_016212215.1 Nitrospirota bacterium | reverse complement strand
GAGGGGGCTACGTTGATTCCCTCCCCTTCAAGGGGAGGGGTAGGGTGGGGATGGGGTTGATTTTCGGATGAACTCCCATGAACCGAGGGTTCACAAAGGGCCATGAAAATCAGCGGGACAAGAAAGTCCCGCCTATCCTCGAAGAAATGGATAGGCGGGGTTTTCTTACCCCGCCGGAAGGGATTTTCGGATGAACTATCAATCTTCTGAAAGTATCCAATGGATACGCAAGGAGGATCCCACGTATAGAATCTTAGAGTCGGCGGGACAACCCCTTCCCTGCAGGCAATAACAATCGCCTCATCAACCGCCATATTATAGTAGCCGTTATTAGAACCGGTATTTATCAGCCGCCATGTCTGCATATCAATAGTTTTACTTCTTTTATCTTACTTCTTGCATCTATCTTCTAACTTCTATCTTCTATAATTTAAGAGTCAGCTTTTGCTCACCCTCCCCCTACCCCCCTCCCGTCAAGGGAGGGGAATTAAGGAGTTACCTCCTGTTTCCTGATTCTCGCTTCAGCCTTCAGCCTATTAACCTATTACCTATGCTCTTCACTATGCATTCTCTATCAAATAATCAAAGTCTGCCTTTGACACAGACAGTCCTTGCTTACTGCCGGCGGATTCTCCCATTACTGCATTGTATAATGCAAGTTTCTTTTTCTTTAACTCCATCATCTTCTCTTCAACTGTGTGCCTCATGAGTATACGTGTTATGGTTACCTTGTTTGTCTGGCCAATCCTGTGTGCCCTGTCTGATGCCTGGTTTTCTACAGCAGGGTTCCACCATGGGTCAAGGTGAAATACATAAGATGCCCTTGTAAGGTTTAGCCCCTGACCTCCTGCCTTCAGGCTCAGTAGAAATATTGAGGCATTTGCTCCCATTTGAAATCCCTCAACAAGCTGTTTTCTTTTTCCGACAGCAGTTTTTCCGTCAAGCCTTGTAAAGGAAATAGCATGTTTTTTCAGGTCCATTTCAAGGATGTCAAGAAAACTCGTGAACTGGGAGAACACAAGGGCGCTGTGTCCTTCGCTGAGGAGTTCATTTAATTTTGTTATCAGGAACTCGATCTTGGGTGATGTGTCTTCATGTAAAGGGTCAATAAGTTTTGGAGATACGCAAATCTGTCTCAGCTTTAATATGGCAGTGATGGCGATAATCTGTGCCTGAGATGCTGTCTTGTTCTTGTATGCATCTGCAATCGTCATCCGCACACTATCAACGGTCCTTTTATAGAGCGCCTTCTGTTTATCAGTAAGTTCAAGATAGATGTCGGATTCTATTTTAGGCGGAAGCTCTTTTAGTATCTTCTCCTTTGTCCTCCTTAGAACAAATGGTCTTGTCCTTCTAAGGATCATGTCAACATAAGGGGTTGTCTCTGTTTTAATATAGGATTTGAAGTTGTCATAATCACCAAGCAATCCTGGGACAGCAAGGTCAAGTATGGAGTAATATTCTCCAAGGTGATTTTCAACAGGTGTGCCGGTCATTGTCAGCTTGAAAAAACCGTTTAAGTGTCTTACAGCGCCGGTTGTATCTGCATATATATTCTTAACGGTCTGAGCCTCATCAAAGACAATGACGTTGAATGTTTCTTTTTTTAAGGTCTCAATATCCCTGCGGATAAGGCCGTAAGTTGTTAGTACGATGTCACACCCTTTAAAATCCGTACTCCGTTCTTTACCTGTATAGGCATGAATCTTTAATTCAGGATAAAAGCGGTTTATCTCATTTTCCCAATTAAATAAAAGGCTCGGCGGTAATACTAATAGATGAGGCAGATTAATATACTCCTTTGAAACATTGACAGTTCCTTCCTTTATTCCTGCAAGAAGGGTGATGGCCTGCAATGTCTTTCCAAGCCCCATATCATCAGCAAGGCATGCACCGAACTGATGCTCATAAAGGAATGCAAGCCAGTAATAACCATCCTTTTGATAGTGCCTTAATTTCGCATTTAACTTATCAGGCAAGGGCCTCTTCTCAATCTTTTCAAAAGCATTCAGCCTTGCAAACAGCTCTTCATCCTCTTCTGAAAGTTTAACCTTAACCCCTGCATTTCTTAAATATATCCAGTCAAGGATCCTGAGCCTCGGTATCCGGACAATCTCTTTTTCACGTTTATCACCTGAAGACTTTTTATCCTGAGATTGATACATGGATGAAATGGTTTTGAGAATTTCACGGGAATCAGAATCAAGTATCTGGATTACATCACCATCCTCTACTACACCATCCTGAGATAAAATCTGTTCCCATTTGTCATCATCAATTAACCTGCCGTCGCATTTAATCTCCGGTTTAATCTCAAACCAGTCAATACCCATACTCCTGCTTGCATCAAATGAAAAATCCCATTTGGATGTGACAACAGATTTACCCTTAAAAAATAAAGGAATTCCATGTTCTTTTAGTCTCCGGCTGAGCAGCGGGAGACTGCTGTATATCTTCTTAGAATCCATAATAATCTCATTGTGAGTGTGCATGTTGAGAAAGACATCCATCCCGAATATTTGATAAGGGATTGTGTATAGTAATGACTCTGCAGGCTTATTATTCCTGATCAGATTCCACTTCCCTCCGGTAAAACGGAGTAAAGATGATTTGGTATTGAGCCTTGAATATGCCTCCATCAGAAGGTCTTTGGCCTCCTGCCTGACCTTGCGCTTTAAAAAATCTCCTTCAGAAAGTGACTCCCTTATAATCTTCTGTGCCTCATTCTTAGTCTCAGCGGTAAGTAGTTCAAAAAACGTTTTAACCAGTACAGACCACCTTTTACGCACCTTTAAAGAGTGAGAAATGTTTAACCCTTTTGTTGCAGTGGTCAGAAAGGAAAAAAATAATCCTGAAGTTGAATCTATATTACCTGAATAATTACAACATGCCTTTAAGATCATATTATTAGAGGCCTTGTGTATCGGTTCGATAATCATACTGTAAGAAGGGATTGGTGTTTCTACCTCTGAGACAATATGATTGACTTTCAGTGTGAGGTCTTTAAGTACAGCTTTATCATCATGTATCATAAGATGGATATCATTAAACAGCTCAAGAGGCATCACACGATTGTAATTTGCATTACCATAAATACTCTTTAATTTATTTATATTTCCGGCAGTGATTTGGTCTATACGGGTATAATCCATCTCGTCAATAATTTTCTCAAAAAAGTATGAGACCCCCCATCCATCATGACCTTTAAGAATACCCAGCCTGCCTGATTCAAGATCAGCTATTAAATTGTTTCCTAACATACGTATATCAGAGCAGGTATCACTGTTGGATATTGCAATTTTCTTTATGGAGACTGAATTTCCTGTTACATCTAACTCAGTTTTAGAGTTAAACCGCAGTGTTTTATCCCATTTTAGAGGTATATTTTTATTCTCTGATTTAATAAAAAGTGGGGGTAAATTCTTATTCTTTTGGAGAAAAGTTATTACATCATTTTCTATGTCATGATAATAATAGGCATCGAATTTAATTAGATTACGAATCTCCTCAGGCAGACGGTAAAATAGATTCCTTGCAACAGGCCGTCCGTCTTTCTCGATATTGATTTTCAATGCTCTGACAAAAATCTCTTGTTCAAGGACAAGGTCATATTCAAAAGACAAATCATCATTAGTAATAATAGAATTGGCAGAATCATTCGTTGAAAAAAGGATGGCTTTGAGTTTATCCCTGTAGGCATCCCGGTCATAGCGGTCCGACATAGCAAATAATTCAGGGTTAATAGTATTCTTTATGGTGAGTAATGCACATATTACATGTTTGCAATGATTGGATTGGGACCATGAAGGGCAATCACATTTATATTTCAGTGTTTCATTAATATCAAAGAAAATAACGGAGTAGATGTTATTTCCGACAACCTTTGCTGTGAGAAGGTTTTTATCGCCCGACCATACAAAATCGGATACCCGCCTGTCTCTGTAATATTCGTATCCCCTGAGAAAATATTGTCTCGGGCTAATATAATAAATATTATTTGCCGGAAGCTCTTTAAGGCATTTCAGGATTTTATTATCAGATAACTCCATATAGTATTCGGTATGAATAATTTGACTTATGAATGTCTTTAATGTTCTATAGTGTCAGGGGAATATATTGCCAAATTGAAAATTACATGTCAAATAGTATTTATTTTGATTATACATGACATTGGGTTTTCAAAGTGATAAAATCGAATGGGAAAATTTGGTAATAGGTTATTAGGCTGAAGGCTGAAGGCTGAAGGTAGAAGATTCCCTCCCCTTCAAGGGGAGGGGTAGGGTGGGGATGGGGTATAACAAGGTACGAATATGAAAAATGTGAAAAGGCACATTGAACTATCTCCTGAAGAAGAACTTATTGATGATACGAATAAGTCCAGAGAAGGGAAGGGTGTGCCGTCTGCCCCGCCGTCTGAGCCTGTAAATGCCTATCTCAAAGAGATACGCTCTGCCTCACTCCTTTCAAGGGAGGATGAAGTAAGGCTTGCTAAGAGAATAGAAAAGGGGAAGTCTGCTGTTGTAAATGAATTATTAAAATCCGGTAAAATAATTGATGAACTGAAAGATTTAAAGCAACGTATTATAGAAAAGGAAAAAAAGAATACCACAAAGTTGGTGAATTTTGATGATGAAGGGATCCTTATTGAAAGTGAAGATGAACTTAAAAGATTAATTCGAAAGATAGAGGAGGCAGTGGGTATTTGTAATGAACCACTAATGAGACGGTATCTCACAAATGAAAACGGGAATCCCCCCCCTTTGTTTAAGGGGGGGCTTGGGGGGGTGTTTTCGGGTGATGACGAACGATTAATAACCCTGCTCGTTGAAATAGATAAAGAGACAAACCTTTGTGAGACAGTTATTGCGAAGCTAAGTAACACTGATAGCATTTTAAAGAATATAAATTTAATAAACATAGATGTTGAAGATGCCAAAGACATGCTTGTGAAGTCTAATCTAAGGCTTGTAGTGAGTATTGCGAGAAAATACATGAACAGGGGACTTCCTTTGTCGGACCTTATACAGGAGGGTAATATCGGCCTGATGCGTGCAGTTGAGAGGTTTGAGTATCAGAGGGGTTACAGGTTTTCTACTTACGCAACATGGTGGATACGTCAGGCAGTTTCACGTTCAATTACGGACCAGACAAGGACCATCCGGATCCCTCAGCATATAATAGATACTCTCAATCAGATTATGCGTACTTCATATCACTTTATTCAGGCAAACGGGAGAGAACCTGAGAAAGAAGAATTGGCTGAGATAATAAAAATCCCGGTTGAAAAGATAGATGAGTTACTGAATATAGATCTGTATACGGTGTCTCTCGATGCCATGGTAGGCAGTGAAGAAGATACAATGCTGATAGATTTTATTGAGGATACAACTGCCGCAGCCCCTCATGATGAGGTTGAAGGGAATGAACTTAATGAACAAATGAAGCAGGCGCTGTCGGATTTATCAGACAAAGAGGCAGATGTATTAAGGATGCGCTACGGCATCGGCGGCAGCAGGACATACTCATTAGATGAAATCGCAGACCTGTTGAAGGTTTCAAGAGAGAGAACCCGGCAGATAGAGGCTAAGGCATTGCGTAAACTCAGACATCCGAAGTTCCAGAAGATATTGAAGTTTTTTACAAATCAATGATACCCAGCGAGCCGCGGGCTTACAAAGAGGCATGAAAATGAGTGGGACAAGAATGTCCCACCTATCCTTGATATATATCTGGATAGGCGGGGTTTTCTTACCCCGCTGGAGGGGTTTTCGGATCAAGCTGCTTCAGTCCAACCCCAGAAAAAATATCGAGCTTTCCCTGACATAAGGTGCACTGCAAACCCCTGATATACAGCTTATTTGATTAATGTCCTGCCCGCTTGCCCCGCCGATGACAAACATACCATCCTTATTAGCTGAAACTGAATGGCGGACTACCGGAATGGGCATGGTACTGTAATAAGTCCATGCCCCCAGAGTTCCATCATCATTGATTTGGGCTGACAGGATAGTATCATGTATAAGATAATCGTAATAATCTCCCGTATAATCGTAATATTCATTAACATTACGCCCGCCGGTTATGAAAAGTTTTTTTCCTGCGGCAATCAACTTATGGTCAATCCACAAATCAGGGAGTGGTTCAATACTCTTCCAGCCATCTATAGAATGGTCACGCTGAACAGTTGCAAAGTATACTTTGTTACTATATCCCTGTGCATAAGAAAACTGCGCAGCCTCTCCGGTACTTCCACCCGTTACATAGATAAATCTACCGGATGCTGATACAGCGTGTTTACTTAATCCAATCGGTAAAGAAAATTCCGAATGCCATTCGCCTAACCCGCCATTAGGCAAGAAAGGTGCAGAGATAACTGTGCCGGTATTCTTTTCACCATCCCAGCCGCCAATAATATAAAGATAACCATCCACCTCTGTAACCCCTGTAGTATAAGGTCCGACAGCATCAGGAAGGGGCATCTCATGCCAGGTTGAAAGGGTGCCGTCCGGATTTATTGATGCATAAAAGATATTTTTATTCCATGCGGTTGGCGTTGGTGTGAAGCACGGGGCATCGGATACAGGATAACAATCAGTTCGTACATACTGAAACTTACCTCCAATTATGTAAAGGGTGTTATTAAATATAATCATAGAATGGCCGTCAATCCCAACAACCTTTGCCTTTTCGCCCTTTCCAAACACCAGATTCTTTTCCGGTATTGATGAGACAGCGTACATATTAACAGTCTTATCAGGGAGAACCCTGAAGATATATATCTCATTCGTATTTACATAAGGGCCCGGACCAAATCCGCCGGAAACATACAAATAGTCATTCCATAATGCAGAGGCATGGTCATATAGGCCCTTAGGCAGGTTCCCTGACAATACCCATTGCTTTGTTACTTCAGGGACCGGGAGATTACTTGTTGAATAACCAACCTCACTGATTGACTTGGAAGATGCTGTTAAAGCAGGAGTGTCTGTATTTTCAAGACCGACATCAGGACTATCAATGCCTGCGGTTTTCCCACAGCCTGAGATCAATACTAAAGATATTATTATGGCAAATAATAAATTCATCTTACCGTGCTCAGTTATTCTTGAATTTTGTCAGGACATTTTTTTTATCGGTATATCTCCTCCAGAATTTGACATCATTCATCCATTTCCCTTA
This sequence comes from Nitrospirota bacterium, assembly GCA_016212215.1. Classification (NCBI taxonomy): domain Bacteria; kingdom Pseudomonadati; phylum Nitrospirota; species Nitrospirota bacterium. The sequence goes on along the minus strand of JACRGV010000011.1, from coordinate 27,425 downwards.
TAATTTTATTCTTAAAAAAATGAAAATGCAAAGCGAGCGTATATAAATAGGTAATACCTTACATTTCGAAGATTCACGGCAGATTGCTGCAGGGAATCTACAAATTATCTCTATAAGATGGCACTCCAACAGAAGATTAGAAACTTTTCCATAATCGCACACATTGATCATGGTAAATCAACCTTAGCCGATCGTCTCCTTGAACAGACCGGGGCACTTGAGCAGAGGGATTTTAAGGAGCAGGTGCTCGATGCCATGGACCTTGAGCGTGAGAGGGGGATTACGATTAAGGCCCATGCTGTGCGGCTTCATTACACGGCAAAGGATGGGAATGAGTATATTCTTAATCTCATTGATACCCCAGGGCATGTGGATTTTACTTATGAAGTATCGAGAAGCCTTGCGGCCTGTGAGGGTGCACTGCTTATTGTAGATGCATCGCAGGGTGTTGAGGCACAGACAATCGCTAATACCTACCTTGCCATTGATAATAACCTTGAAATATTGCCGGTTATTAATAAGATTGACCTGCCCGGTGCTGATGTTGAGGATGCCAAAAGACAGATAGAAGAGGTGCTTGGGCTGGATGCAAGTGAGGCCATACCTGCAAGCGCCAAAGAGGGTATCGGGACTGTTGATATCCTTGAATCAATAATAAAAAAAATACCTCATCCGACCGGTGATATTGACCGTCCTCTTAAGGCCCTGATGTTTGACTCGTGGTATGACAATTATCAGGGGGTTATTGTACTGATTCGTGTAGTTGACGGCAGTATATTCCCAGGTCAGCAGATAAAGTTTATGTCTACAGGCAATATTCTTGAAGTCCAGACACTCGGTATATTCACGCCAAAGCCTGTGACTGTCAATGAATTATCAGCAGGAGAGGTAGGTTTCTTAGTTGCAGGTATTAAAAAGGTAGGTGATACAAAAATCGGGGACACCATCACCGATGCATCCCATCCTACTGAATCTGCGTTTCCAGGTTACAGGGAAGTAAAACCAATGGTCTTTGCAGGACTTTATCCTGTGGAATCGGACGACTACAAGGATCTAAGGGATGCAGTAGAGAAATTGAGGCTCAATGATTCGTCTTTCACTTTTGAGCCTGAAAGCTCTCTTGCACTAGGATTCGGTTTCAGGTGCGGTTATCTCGGCCTACTTCACATGGAGATTATCCATGAAAGGCTTGAGCGTGAATTCGGTCTTGACCTTTTAAGTACAGCCCCTACGGTAGTTTACAGGGTAACCACTACAAATGGCGCGGTACTTTTAATAGACAGTCCTGCAAGGTTACCGCAGGTACAGTTTATTGAGAGATTTGAAGAGCCGTTTATAATTGCTACAATAATTACGCCTTCAGAATATGCAGGGGCGATTATAGGTTTATGCCAGGAACGCCGCGGGATTCAGCGTGAGTTGAAGTATGTCAGCAAAGAACGCATGATGCTATTATATGAACTCCCGTTAAATGAGATTGTGATGGATTTCTACGACAGGCTGAAGTCAATATCCAAAGGGTATGCCTCACTTGATTATGAAATTCTTGGCTACAGGGAATCAAATCTTGTAAGGCTTGATATATTGTTGAATGGCGAGGTTGTTGATGCACTCTCTTTTATTACCCACAGGGATAAGGCTGAGGTACGCGGGCGTATGCTTGCTGAGAAGATGAAGGAGCTTATTCCCAGACAGATGTTTGAGGTTGCCATACAGGCGGCGATAGGTGCAAAGATTATTGCAAGGGAGACTGTCAAGGCATTAAAGAAGGATGTTATAGCCAAGTGCTATGGCGGAGATATATCAAGAAAAAGAAAACTGCTGGAAAAACAAAAGAAGGGGAAAAAGCGAATGAAACAGTTTGGAAGGGTAGAGATACCGCAGGAGGCATTCCTTGCGATACTTCAGGTGAAGGATTAAGTTATATGGAAAATAAAAAAGATAAAAAGAACATCATACGTGAATATGTAGAATCAATTGTTATAGCAATTGTAATGGCCCTGATTATTAAGGCATTCTTTATTCAGGCATTCAAGATCCCTTCAGGGTCAATGATTCCGACGTTAAAGATAGGGGACCATATTCTGGTAAGTAAGTTTATTTATGGGACCAAACTCCCGTTTACAGACAGGATTATTATACCGTTTAAAAAACCTGCACGCGGGGATATTATTGTTTTCAAGTATCCTGAGGATGAGAGTAAGGATTTTATTAAACGTGTCATCGGCCTCCCCGGCGATACACTGGAGGTTAAGGAGAAAAAGGTATATATAAACGGCAATCCACTTGAAGAATCATATCCGGAGCACAATGATGCAGTAGTCTACCCTTATGGTATTCAGCCGCGCGATAACTTTGGGCCGGTTATTGTACCTGAAGGATCTTATTTTGTTATGGGAGATAACAGGGACTTCAGCCTTGACAGCAGATACTGGGGCTTTGTAAAGCTGAATAAGATAAAGGGCAGGGCATTTATTATCTACTGGTCATGGGATGGAGAGGATAGCTGGGTCAGGTGGAAAAGGATTGGGCATTGGATTAGATGAGTGAGCAGTAAGCAGTGAGCAGGGAGCAGAAGTAAGAATTTATAAGCAAGAAGTAAGAAGAAAAACAGTGAATAGTGAGTGGTGAATAGTGAATAGTAAAGACATAAATCAAGAAGAAATTCCCTCCCCTTCAAGGGGAGGGGTAGGGTGGGGATGGGGTTGTCTTAAATGAAAAACAATACTGAACAATTAATTAATTGTATAAATAATTTTGATAAATCTAAGGTTATTGTTATTGGGGATCTTATTGCGGACCATTATATATGGGGGAAGGTGGAGAGGATATCTCCAGAGGCCCCTGTGCCGATTGTGGATGTTCAGAGGGAAGGTTACATGCTCGGAGGGGCCGGAAATGTTGCGAATAACATACTTTCTCTAAGCGGCAAGGTGACTATTTGTGGTGTGGTGGGAAATGATGCCATGGGGCAGTGGATTATTCACAACCTGAGGGCAGAAGGGGTAGATACAGGAGGTATAGCAGTTGAAGACGGACGGCCAACCTCTAAGAAGACAAGGGTTGTTGCACACAGTCAGCATGTAGTCCGTTTTGATCACGAATCCAGAGGGGATATTTCCCGACAGTCTCAGGATAAGATACTTGATTACATAAATACTCATATTAACGGTACCGGCATAATTGTTATCTCAGATTATGCAAAAGGGGTTGTGACGAGCCGGCTTGTAAAAGGGGTTTTAGAGATTGCGAAGCAGAATAATTTGAGTGTTATTGTTGACCCCAAACTAAAACACTTTAATTATTATACCGGAGCAACTGTTATTACCCCGAATACGAATGAGGCATCTGCGGCTTCAGGAATCAAGATTACTGATGATGCATCCCTTTATCAGGCAGGAGAAACATTGCTTAAACATTCAGAGGCAGATGCAATCCTTATTACCCGGGGAGAGCATGGGATGAACCTGTTTGAAAAAAATGGAAATGTAACGCACGTCCCATCTGTTGCCAGGGAGGTCTTTGATGTTACCGGTGCAGGGGATACAGTTGTAAGTACACTTGCACTTTCTCTCGCTGCCGGCGCTTCACTATGCGATGCATCAAGGATAGCAAATTATGCCGCAGGTATTGTAGTGGGTGTTGTCGGGACGGCTACGGTTAAGCGGGAGGAGATTGTCAGGGCGATGAGCGTTGAAAGTAGATGTTAGAAGTAAGAAGATAGAAGTAAGAAGAAAGACAGTGAATAGTGAATAGTAAAGACTTAAATCAAGAAGAGGAATCCCCTCCCCCTTGAGGGGGGAGGGGTAGGGTGGGGGTGAGCCATGGAGATTTTAGATTGAATAACAATGCTATCGTTATAATACCAGCCCGCTACGGTTCTACAAGATTTCCCGGAAAGCCGCTTGCTCTGTTGCACTCAAAGCCTCTTATTCAATGGACGTATGAGGCTGTAAAAAAATCAGCGATTGTAACCAAAGTAATTGTAGCCACAGATGACATAAATATATATAATGCAGTAACCGGATTCGGCGGCAATGTAATTATGACATCATCGAAACCTCGTACCGGTTCAGACCGCTGTGCAGAGGCAGTAGAAAAATCAGATGAGGACATAATTATCAATCTCCAGGCTGATGAAATATTAACAGGGCCTGAAATGGTTGATGAACTCATTAATACGCTTGTTGAAGATAACGGTATCATGATGGGAACTCTAAAAATAGAGATTAAAGATCCTGAAGAATTGAATGATAAGAACGTTGTTAAGGTTGTAACTGATGTCAATGATTTTGCACTATATTTCTCAAGGTCTCCTATCCCATTCATCCGAGACAAATCAGATTATAAATCAGATGCCAAATCAGATTATAATGAAAACCCTGTACCTGCCAAAACCTTTTATAAACACCTCGGTATTTATGCCTACAGAAGGGACTTTCTCATGCAATTCTGCACCCTTCCAACAACAATACTTGAAGACCTCGAGAAATTGGAGCAGTTAAGGGCATTAGAACATGGATTTAAAATTAAAGTTAAAGAGACTCATTATAATTCCTACAGGATAGATACACAGGAAGATCTAAAACAGATTGAAACAACCCCTCACCCTCCCCTCTCCCCTTAGGGGAGAGGGTACATAGAATATTCCCCCTCCCCAAATTTAAATGACGGGAGGGGGGTAGGGGGAGGGTGGGCTATGACGATTTTCGGGTGATGAAAGGGTAAATAAACATGAATGAAAAAACTAAATTTATTTTTGTTACAGGCGGTGTTGTTTCATCGCTCGGTAAAGGTATTGCATCTGCTTCAATCGGTACCATTCTTGAAGGTTTGGGATTAAAGGTGACATTTCTGAAGTTTGACCCTTATATAAATGTTGACCCCGGAACAATGAACCCGTTTCAGCACGGTGAGGTTTTTGTTACTGATGACGGGACTGAAACTGACCTGGACCTTGGGCATTATGAGAGATACACATCTTTTATTGCCTCACGAGGGAATAATTTTACTACAGGCAAGATCTATTTCAATGTTATTTCAAAAGAACGCAGGGGCGAGTATCTCGGCGGGACAGTGCAGATGGTGCCTCACATAACAGATGAGATTAAGAAATGCGTTCTGGATCTGTCGGATACGAATGATGTTGTTATCGTGGAGATTGGCGGTACCGTTGGCGATATAGAAAGCCTCCCTTTTCTTGAGGCTATACGGCAGTTCAGGTTTGACTTTGCTAAGGACAGGACACTTTTCATTCATCTTACTCTGATCCCCTTTGTTAAGGCCGCTGATGAGTTGAAGACAAAACCTACTCAGCACAGTGTAAATAAGCTCAGGGAAATCGGTATCCAGCCGGATATATTACTTTGCAGGACAGACCGTCCCATTCCATCAGAGGCAAAGAGGAAGATCGCACTCTTCTGTAATGTTGAACCTGATGCAGTTATTATTGCAAGGGATGTAGAAAGTATCTATGAAGTCCCGCTTATGCTCCATGAGGATGGGCTTGATAAGATTATCTTAAAAAATCTCAATATCTCTGCAGGCTCTTCCAATATCAGCGTATGGGAGAATATTGCAAACAGGGTTAAAAATCCTGAATGCAGGGTAAAGATAGCTGTTGTCGGTAAATATATTCACCTGAAGGATTCGTATAAGAGTCTGTGTGAGGCATTAAACCACGGCGGGATAGCGAATAAGGCCGGAGTAGACATAGAATGGATTGATGCAGAAGAGGTGGAAAAGATCGGGCCGGAGTCATTCTTTTCCAATGTGCAGGGGATACTTATTCCAGGCGGCTTCGGGAATAGAGGGATTGAAGGTAAGATAGTTTCAATCCGTTACGCGCGGGAACACAATGTCCCATTCTTTGGGATTTGTCTTGGGATGCAGTGCGCTGTTATAGAATTCGCAAGGAATGTCGCTGGTCTTGGAGGGGCTAACAGCACTGAGTTTAATGAAAAGGCCCTTCATCCTGTGATACATATTATGGAGGGGCAGGAGGGGGTAGAAAAGGGTGGTACCATGCGTCTCGGCGCATATCCATGCGTGTTAATGCCTAACTCTCTTGCCTACCAATCATACAAAAGTGCCCTGATACATGAGAGACACCGCCATAGATATGAGTTTAACAATGAATACAGGGATATTTTTATCAAGAACGGCCTCTCTATAAGCGGGATATACTCTGAAAAAGACCTCGTTGAGATCGTTGAGATTAAAGACCATCCATGGTTCCTTGCAACCCAGTTCCATCCTGAATTCAAGTCAAAGCCTGTTTTACCACACCCGCTATTTGCATCATTTATAGGGGCAGCGGTGAAGCAGTTAAAGGCAGTGAAAAGTGAAGAGTGATTAGTGATTAGGTAACCAAGAAACTCCCCCCCCTTTTTTCAAGGGGGGGTTGGGGGGGTGACTTTTCGGATGAACCCTCATGAGCGGGGCGCTCACAAAGGGCAATGAAAACCCCACCCTCACCCGGACCCTCTCCCTGAGGGAGAGGGTGCTTAGTTTATTCCCTCCCCTTCAAGGGGAGGGTTAGGGTGGGGATGGGGTGAGCTATGGAGATTTTAGGATGAACTCCCATGAACCGAGGGTTCACAAAGGGGCATGAAAATCAGCGGGACAAGAAAGTCCCGCCTATCCTCGTAGAAAGGGATAGGCGGGGTTTTCTTACCCCGCCGGAAGAGATTTTAGGATGAATATGCAGGTAAATATAAAAGAACTTTTTCAAACAACTCAATCACCGTTATTCTTCATCGCCGGCCCGTGTGTTATTGAAGATGAGGGGATGGTTTTGGAGACTGCCTCGGAACTGAGGAAGATTTCTGAATTTCATAATGTGCCGGTTATATTTAAGGCATCTTATGACAAGGCCAACAGGACTTCTGTTTCATCATACAGGGGGCCGGGTATTGAAGAGGGGCTAAGGATTCTTGAGAAGGTAAAAGTTAAGACCGGCCTGCCTTTGCTGACCGACATACATCACCCTGAAGAGGCCGCAAGGGTTAAAGATATTATAGACATAATCCAGATACCTGCATTCCTGTGCAGGCAGACTGATATTTTGATTGCGGCTGCCTTAACCGGAAATGCGGTAAACATTAAAAAGGGCCAGTTTCTTTCACCCTGGGACATGAAGAATGTTGTTGAGAAGATCGAGTCAACAGGAAATAAAAATATTATTCTTACTGAGCGTGGGACGATGTTCGGCTATAATAATCTTGTGGTGGACATGCGGGCTATTTCAGTAATGAAGTCTTTTGGTTATCCGGTAGTATTTGATGCAACACATAGTGTCCAGTTGCCTGGCGGTGTTGGAAATGCCTCCGGCGGTCAGAGTGAATTTATAACTCCGCTTTCAAGGGCAGCAGTTGCCGCCGGCTGTCGTGGAATCTTTATGGAGGTACATCCTGACCCGTCCAAGGCATTGTCTGATAAGGCTACACAGTTTCCATTAAAAGATACCGGGAAGTTTATGCTTGACATGACCGGGCTTGGGAATTTTATAAGGATGAGAGAGGAACTATTCTGATATGAGTATAGAGATTGGTAAACGGGTTCTGGCGATTGAGGCGAGGGCGATTGAGGATTTGATTGGCAGGCTTGATAAGGAGTTTTCAAAGGCGGTTGATACGCTTTTCGCGTGTGATGGCAGGGTGGTTGTTACCGGTATGGGTAAGTCCGGCCTCATCGGTAAGAAGATAAGTGCTACGTTTGCAAGTACAGGCACACCATCCTTTTTTCTCCATCCGGCAGAGGGTATTCATGGAGATATTGGAATGGTTATGCGGGATGATGTAGTACTTGCTATTTCTAACAGTGGTGAAACGGATGAGATTGTTGCACTCCTTCCAACATTCAAACGTATGAATCTGAGGCTGATATGTTTGACCGGCAGGAACAACTCAACACTATCAAGAAACAGTGACGTAACACTTGACGTAAGTGTTAAGGAAGAGGCATGTCCGATGAACCTTGTCCCTACTGCAAGTACAACTGTTACACTTGCTATGGGTGATGCACTTGCAATAGCCCTGCTTGAGAAGAGGGGGTTTAAAGAGGACGATTTTGCACTATTTCATCCGGGTGGTGCACTTGGAAGAAGGCTTCTGTTGAAAGTTGAGAACATTATGCACAAGAATCCTGATGTCCCGACTATTCATGAAGACAGTTTTATGAAGGATGTAATCTGCGAGATGACATCACGGAAACTTGGAATGACTACTGTAGTGGACAATGTTAATAAGTTTGCAGGGATTATAACTGATGGAGATTTGCGAAGACTGCTTGAGAGGTGGACAGGAAATGAAAAAGACCTGTTCAAGCTTACTGCAAAAGAGGTGATGACAAAGAATCCCAAGACCATTGCAAAAGATTCCCTTGCAGTATCTGCTGTACAACTTATGGAAAAATATTCAATAACCTCCCTTGTAATTCTGAGTGAGGACAGGACAGTTGAAGGCGTGATCCATCTGCATGATTTGCTGAGGAAGGGAATCGTTTAAATTCGGAGTGCTGAGTACGTAATTAGAAAAACCCCACCCTCTCCCGGACCCTCTCCCGCCAGGGGAGAGGGTCCATAGATTATTCCCTCTCCCTGAGGGAGAGGGGGATTAGTTTTTATTCCCTCCCCTTCAAGGGGAGGGTTAGGGTGGGGATGGGGTTATCTTTGAGGATTTTCAGATGAAAGATTTAGAGATACTTAAACATAAGGTCCAAAACATAAAATTCCTCCTCCTTGATGTTGACGGTATACTTACCGACGGCAGGATATTTATTGATAGTAATGGGAATGAGTTAAAGGCATTTCATATACATGACGGCCATGGGATTTATCTGTTGAGAAAGGCGGGTATTGATGTTGGAATAATATCAGGCAGATACTCCAAATCAGTTGAGTACAGGGCAAAAGAACTGAAGATTGAAGAGGTACATCTGGGGATTCATGACAAGGTCGGCGTGTACAATGAGATTAAATCAAGGTTTAACTTAACAGATGAGGAATTTGCCTTTATGGGTGATGACCTGATTGATATTCCTCTCCTTAAGATTATTGGTCTTTCTGCTACGGCATCTGATGCCATTGATGGAGTAAAAGAGATAACAGATATGGTAACGGAGAGAAGGGGAGGGGAGGGGGCAGTACGTGAGGTAATAGACTTCATTCTAAAGATGAAGGAAAGAAATTGAATCTCCCGAATATCCTTTCGATTATTCGAATATTATTAATCCCTTTTTTTATAATTGTATTTAATACCCCTACATCTGATCGTTCTTTTTGGGCGGCCCTGGTTTTTTCAGTTGCCTCAATAACCGACTGGTTTGATGGTTATTTAGCAAGAAAATGGGGACAGGTTACTCTCTCCGGCAAATTCCTTGACCCGGTTGCAGATAAACTTCTTGTTCTATCAGCGCTTGTTATGCTTGTAGAGTTCGGAAGGGTTGCATCATGGATTGCGATCCTGATAATTGGAAGGGAGCTTGCAATAACCGGATTAAGGGCAATAGCCTCCTCTGTAGGGGTTGTTATTGAGGCAAGAGATATCGGGAAGTATAAAACAGTTGTTCAGATTTTCGCAATAATTCTTCTTGTTCTCGGCTATCCTGTTATAATAGCCGGAGAAACCATTGATTTCCACTTTATTGGAACTGTAGGCCTCTGGTTTGCCGCAATATTATCCCTCATCTCGGCCTTTGAATATTTTTACAGATTCTGGAGTAATTTTAACAAGGATAAAGATATTGTATAAACACAGAGACACAGAGTAATTGAAGAATTAAAAAAATATTTTTTTGTGTCTCTGTGCCTCTGTGGTTAGCAGCCTTTTTTAGATATGAATAGTTATTTTATTAAAATATTGCTTACAGTGGTCAGCTATTTTACCGGTGCGATCCCATTCGGCCTTATAATATCTATGTTCATGGGTGCCGGTGATATACGGAAGATGGGCAGTGGGAATATCGGTGCTACCAATGTCCTTAGAACCACAGGTAAACTCGGCGGTGCTATTACATTATTACTGGATGCGTTAAAAGGATTTATACCGGTACTTATTGCAAGGCAATTATGGGGAATAGATTCATGGACACTTGTTATCGCATTTGCCGCTGTGATAGGTCATAACTTTCCCGTATACCTGAAATTTAAAGGGGGTAAAGGGGTTGCAACGAGTTATGGTGTTTTGTTTGCACTGTGGCCTTATGCAGGGTTTATCACACTTGGTATTTGGATAATCAGTCTGGTTTTATGGAAATATTCATCCCTTGGCGCCTTGATTTCTTTTGCATTAATGCCGATCGTAGTCGTCTTAGGAGAAAAATCCATACTGTACTTGATTTTTACAATCCTGATTTCATCAATGATTTATATTCGCCATATTGAAAACATAAAGAGACTTATCAGCGGGGAAGAAAAGCGGATAAGTAAGAATAAGATTAAGAATAATAACACTACAACTACCTTACTTTTTCTTATCTTTATCCTTATTGCAACTAATGTTTTTGCTGGGGTTCAATCATCAAAAACAACGCATACACAATCACTGCCGCTTCTCATCAGGGAAGGCTACATAAATATTGATAAAGGACAGGCAGAAGAGGCTTACAGGATTGGAGTCAGTGCAAAAGAATTATCCCCTGATTATGCCCCTGCATATTTTCTTACTGCAAAATCTCTCAGGAAGATGTCAAAGTTTGCCCCTGCATTTTCAGAATATATAGATGGGATCAAGGTCTCTTTTAAGGACTTCCGGACACTTTATAACATTACCGGCACGGTTTTCCTTTTCCTGACGATTACTATCCTATTCACATCTTTTTCTATTTTGCTCGCATGGATGATACGTATCCTGCCTGTTTTTTATCATACCTTCAGGGAAACTACATCTAACTATATTGAAGGTTATCTGCGTCCCCTGTTTTTAGGTTTTGTTGTTGTTTTTCCCGCAGTATTGGGAATAGGATGGTTTGTAATATTCTGGATTATCTGCCTCTGGATTTATTTGAACAAGAGAGAAAGAATAACTGCGGTACTTATCCTGATATTTTTATTATCCCTTCCAATACTGCTTAAATATAATGCCGGTTATCTTAATAATCATAACAATATAACCTTACAGGGTTTGATTGCAGCAGACAACGGCATCGGGGACACTACCCTTATTATGAAACTTAAAGAACAATACGCAGCTATGCCTGATAATACTTACCTGCCGCTAAGTATCGCCGCTTTAATTAGTAAAGAAGGTGACATTAACGGGGCAATTGAATACTACAGGAAAATTCTTGTTTCTGACAATGAGGGCGTTAAGACTACAGCCTTGAATAATATCGGCAATCTTTATTTTGAATCAGGTGACCATGATAAGGCAATTGAGTATTACAAGGCCGCGGCTAAAGAGACATCAATATCTGCCATACCCTCATACAATCTTAGTCTCGCATACCGTGAGAAATTGATGTTTGAAGAGGCTGATAAGGCATATAACACTGCACGAGGTATCAATCTCAAGGACACAGAAAAGTTTTCAGGTATTTCTTCAAAAGGCGGAAGTAGTGTAGTAGATTATCCAATAAGTAAAAGCGACCTGTGGTCTGTTGCACTGCGTCCTACAGAAGAATCAAAGATGTGGGAGCAGGATGTCCTGCATGGGATATTCAGAATATCCGGGGACAGATTCCCGTTTCTTGGTGTCAGTCTACTTATATTTATTACTGTATTATCTTATGTTAAACCAAGGACCCCAATGGCCTACTATTGTCCTGAGTGCAGACGGATTGTTTGCGGGTTATGTAAAGGGTCAAGGGTCTTTGGGAGTATATGCATGGAGTGCAGGAAGAAAGGGGAGAAAGAAGAAATAACTGAAACAGGTCTTGATAAACGATTTTCATTTCTTCTACCAGGGATTTGGCATATCTACAGGGGAAATACATTCTTCGGCATTATTGTAAATCTAATTTTCTTTATGGGTCTTTTATGTTTTTTATCCGGTAATTTATATGACATAAGATTCTCAGCCTATATTATCCCGCATAAGATTTACCTTGTAGGATTGTTTCTCATAATTGTTTCTTATGTAATGATATTCTTAAACTTCAAATATATAAGGATGCGTTTTAAATAAGAAATGGCATTAGAAGGTTCTATAAAAGACTTCGGCATTGCCGATATATTTCAGCTCATCAACCTCCAGAAAAAGAGCGGTGTACTCACAATCCAAAACGGTGAGGCTGTTGCATCAATAAATTTCTCCGTAGGAGAGATAGTCTATGCTGTATCAACCAAAATGGGAGAGAATGAGAAGGTCGGGAGGCTTCTTATAGGGTTAGGGAAGCTGTCTGAAAAGGCGCTTGAAGATGCCCTTATTGTTCAGCAGAATACAGGTGGAAAAATCGGTCACATACTTACGGCCTCCGGTGCAATTTCAGAGGATGATCTGAAAGATGTTTTACAGATACAGATAAAAGATGTGATATTTCAGGCATTCAGATGGAAGAACGGATGGTATAAATTTGATGCACAGGAGATTGAATATGAAAAGGAGTATCAGATACCGATTCCAACTGATTTCATCCTTATGGAAGGTATCCGGATGCTTGATGAATGGCCATACATTGAATCCCATATCTCATCAGAGAATATAATCTTTTCTCAATCATTAAAAGGTGAAGAAGCAGAGTCATTATTTTCCTCTTTAACCCCGGAGGAGATGAGTGTCTTCAATCTGATTGACGGGCAGAGGGATATACGTATGATCAAACAACTTGTAAATCTTACAGAGTTTGATGTCTTCAAAAACATAGCTGCATTAAAAGTAGCGGGGCTTATAGAGGAGATAACATCCACTCCTCCCCTTAACCTCCTCCCGCAAGGGGAGGGTGAGCTGCGCTCATCTTCGGATGAATCGAACATGAGCGGGGCGCTCACAAAGGTGGATGAAAATGGATGGGACAAGAATGTCCCACCTATCCATAATATATCTCTGGATAGGCGGGGTTTTCCAACCCCGCCGGAGGGATTTGACGTACCCCTTCATGAAGAAAAAAATGAAAAGAGACGTATCTGGACCGCTGTTCAGATTGCTATATTGATATTTATTGTTAGTTCCATTTTTATATTTTTCTCAATTAGAGAGATTGCCGGTATCAAGGATTATTCTTCAGCTTATGATAGATTAAAGAAATCCTCAGCAGTAGATGAGATGACCTCCCTGAGAAATGCAATTACATTTTATCAGAAGGCAAACGGTAAATTGTCGGAATCCCTTGAATCGCTTTATCAAGAACATTTCATTAGCGAAGATATTATAACGGACCCATGGGGTAATAAATTTGTCTTTGAACCACTGCCGCAAGGTTACAGTATTTACAGCAAAGGCCCGGACGGTCTTTCAGGAAGTAGTGATGATATAAAGTAAACATTCAAATGGACGATAATTTTAAAAATATCCTCATACCTGCAATAATTTCATTGCTGTCAATGGTTATCCTGTTTATTGTCAGGGGTGTTGCGGCTAAGACACTGCAACGCTGGGCAGATAAGACTGAGACTGATATTGATGATATTATCATCAGTGCAATTAAGACCCCTTCAATTTACCTGACTATTGCAATTGGTCTTTATATCGGGGTTGCAATATCCGGATTACCTGAGAATTATGTCTTTTATATCTCAAAGGCAATACATGTAATAGTTATCATGTCTATTGCTTTTGCTATTGCCGGTCTCTCAGGCAAGATACTTGACCACTACATCAGGAAATCAAATCTCCCCATCCCATCAACCGGTCTTGCACACGGTATTGTTAAGATTACGATTATTATTCTTGGAGTACTGATAACGCTTAGCGTGTTAGGCATATCCATTGCCCCTCTGATCACTGCAATGGGTGTCGGAGGTCTTGCTGTAGCACTTGCACTTCAGGATACACTGTCAAATCTTTTCGCAGGTATTCACATACTGGTGGAGAAGTCAGTGAAGGTGGGGGATTTTGTAAGGCTCGAATCAGGTCAGGAGGGATATGTAGATGATATTACCTGGAGGACTACCCGAATCAGGATGCTTCCGAATAATATGGTGATTATACCTAACAATAAACTTTCTCAGAGCATTGTAACAAACTATTCACTCCCTGATAAGGAGATGGCCATCTCAATCCCAATATCCGTAAGCTATAACGCAGACCCTGATAGAGTAGAACAGGTACTTACTGAAGAGATGGAAAAGGCGGCTGATGAGATACATGAAATTTGCGGGACATCATCTTCAGTCAGATTTCACAAACTTGGTGAATCATCCATTGATTTTGAGATTGTCTGCCATATCCGTGAGTATGAAAATCAGAAGTCTGTACAGCATCAGATATTGAAGAGGGTGTTTAAAAGATTCAGGGAAGAAGGCATTGAGATTCCATATCCGCAGAGAGTGGTGTATGTAAAAAGACAGGTAAGAGGTAATAGTTAATAGGTGACCTGCCCCTATCAGACTCACCCCTCGAGAGTGTGATGACGTATATAAAAAGTACGCAGACAGCAATCAGTAATGACGAGTGTTACAGAAATATTATCATAAAATATTGACATAATGACAGTCATATACTATATTGAAGTGAAGAGAAACTTATGCCTGCAATTGCCAAACATAGACCAGTCCGGGCAAGAAAGACCGATAACCCGGTTGCTGAAATCAAGCGTCTTTTAAATCCGTCTGATGGGGAGCTTTCCCTGCTGTTGGATACCGGCATCAGGACCGTCTACCGCTGGTTAGAGGATGGTCCGCCGGCGCAGTATTATCCGTTGATCAGGCTGCAGGAGCTTATTGCCCTTGCCTTGAAGTCTTTGAATGAAGATGCGATTACTGAATGGTTTCACGAACCCAATCGGGCACTTGGAGGATCAATTCCGCTGCGGCTGGTCTTGGACCCCCGCGGTTTTGATCTTGTCCGCGAAGAATTGTGGAATGCCGCACACGGACTACCCTTGTAAAACAGGACACCGGATATTGGAATGAACCCTCATAAGCCTTCGGCTCACAAAGGTACATGAAAATGAGGCTCAGGATGAAACAACCCCACCCTCACCCGGACACTCTCCCTGAGGGAGAGGGTGCTTAGTTTTTATCCCCTCCCCTTCAAGGGGAGGGTTAGGGTGGGGATGGGGTTGATTTCCGGATGAACAATATAGAATCCTTTCTAAGAAATTGATTAATACAATAGAAGGACATTTTAAAATAATTCCATTAAATACATTAAAACATTCAAAGTATATTTTTAAAAAGCCCATTTATATCACGATAGAACGAGGGGAAAATATAACTGTAGCATCATTTGATGATATAGAGGCATTTGCTTATGCAGATACAGAGTTTGAGGCAATCAATAGTTTGTGTCAGTAGATTGTGAATATTTATGAGGATCTGAGGGAAGACAAGGACGGTCTTGGTATATTACCGAAAAAATGGCTTGAATATTTAGAAGAAGTAATAGAGACCAAATGAAAAAGAGCGAGATGGAAAAGATTTTCAGGAAGTTAAGCTTACACATTAACTCTGGAAGAATATACTAACTTATGAAAGAATAAGGGATTCATTGATTGATCACTATTATGCAATTATCTTCAACCAAAAGGAAATTTTGGTATCATACTTTCTAAACAGATATCATTCAATGAGACATTTAAACGTAATTTCTATTTACTCTTACAGAAACGGAGATAAAAAATAACTTGTTCTGGGTTTAAATTAAATATTGTAGTTTTCTTAATATTCCATGATATATGATATTATAACGAAAACTTTATAAAGGGAGAAGGAACTGTGGGACACAAAATAGCTGAAGCAATTATCGAAGATGGGCAGATAAAATATATTGACAAGAAATTACCATGTAAAAGAATTAAGGTTCATCTAATTTATGATGAGATGGAAGAAACTGCTTCGGAAATTGAATTAAAAAAGATTGTTGCAGATACCTCAGGTATATATAAAGATATAAATGTTGAAGAGGAAACACGAATACTAAGGGAAAGCTGGGAACGGGATGCCTGTAAGTGAATACCTGATTGACACAAATATTATTATATACCACACCGCCGGTTCAAAGAATGCTCAAGAGTTTATCAACACTTTAATTATCAATAGTGAGGTAGGGTGCAAAAAAAGAAATGATATAATTCGACCTGAGGAGGGTAATTATGCCTAATATATTGGAAATAGATAAAGATTTATATAATGCACTTGTAGAGTCTTTTGGGGAAGTTATCTTGAGGGAAAAGATAGACGATATACTTTTTTCTGCAATTGAGAGCAGGCTTGCGAAATTTAATAACGAAATATTAAAATTTGAGGAGAAATACGGGCTTCCATTTTATGAATTTGAAAGAAATTGGGATGAAGATAAGATACAAGACAAACACAGCTATGAAGTAGAAAGTGATTTTATGGACTGGGAGATGTTAGGAATGGAGAAAAAAGAACTTTTATCAGCGCTGACCAGACTCAAAGGTGTGAAAAAGAAATGAGTATATACAATGTTGATGACTTCCTTTCAGATATAAATAACTCTATAGAAAAGTATTTTTCTGGATACAGGTTTGAAATCCTATTAAATACGCCGCGATCCTTTAAAGCTAATATTCATATAGGTGAAAAACTCTTTATAGCTGTGCGTTATAATGCCAGAAATGAAAGGATGGATTTTGCATTGATTGAGAATGGTCAAAGAATATTCGGATATGATAATTTAAAAGAATGGCACTATCATCCAGTTGAATATCCGGAAGGTCATATACCCTGCGATAAACCATCTATAGAGGAAGTTATTTCTAAAATAAAAGAAGTAAGCGAGCAACCTGAATAGTGATGATATATCTACAGAAATTATTCATCCGAAAATCAACCCCATCCCCACCCTAACCCTCCCCTTGAAGGGGAGGGGATAAAAACTAAGCACCCTCTATCTCAGGGAGAGGGTCCGGGTGGGGGTGGGGTTTTCATTGCCCTTTGTGAACCTTCGGTTCATGGGAGTTCAACCGAAAATCCTTTTCTGTTATCCCCGAAGGTCTCTATCGGGGAAATGGCTTACAAATCAGATTCCCGATAAAAAACTTCGGGAATGACAAGATTGAACCGCCATATTTTCATCCCCCTTGTGAGCGCCCCGCTCATGGGCGTTTCAATGTTTAATAGTTCTTTACAAATGTTTATACCATGATACGAGTAGGTTTTGTATTTGATCAATTAAATGAAGGGTGGCTGGGCGGGGTAAATTATTTTTCTAATTTATTCAATGCAATATATCTGTTACCTGACAGAAAGATTGAGCCTGTCGTATTTGTCGGATTAAAGACGGATATGAAGATGTTCAGGGATTTTCCGGCGGTAGAGGTGGTGAAGTCAAGCCTGCTGGATGTCCCTGATAATATCTGGCAGATAAGGGATATATTGTTTGCAAAGTCAGGTAATGATGATAACCCTTCCGTCAGGGGTTCATTCCTCAGGGTCATTCTGTCAAGCCTTTTTGATACCTCTCTTTTGCTTTGGGCATCAAGATATATTACAAGAAACAATTTCGGTTATGATATCTTATTGGAGCGGCTCTTACGAAAACATAACGTATCCTTATTGTCTCATTCAGGCTTTCTGGGGACTCATGCAAGAATCCCTTCACTTGGCTGGATCCCTGATTTTCAACACTTACATCTAAAAGATGTTTTCAGTGATAATGAGATTAAATCCCGTAACTGGCATTATAAAAATATATGCAGGCGATGTACAGGGCTGATCCTCAGCAGTTATGATGCAAGAAAAGACCTTGCCGATTTTGCCCCTGATTGTGTAAATAAGTCCAGCGTCCTTCAATTTGTGGCAGGTCTTAACAGCAAGACTGATATACCGCCATTAGAGGATTTAGAGGATAGCTATAAATTTAAAGGTCCTTTTTTCTATGTACCAAATCAGTTCTGGGGGCACAAGAACCATCGTGTGGTTATTGAGGCCCTCCATATCTTGAAAAAGACGGGGCGGGATGTCCTTGTATTTTCAACCGGAAATGCTAATGACTACAGACAGCCGGATCTTATCAAATCGCTCTGTACCTATATTGAACAGAATAATCTCAAAGAAAATTTCAGGATGCTGGGTCTTGTACCACGTGCTGATGTGATAGCTCTGATGCGTTATTCCATTTCATTGATTAATCCCTCCTTTTTTGAAGGGTGGAGCACTACAGTTGAAGAGGCCAAGTCTATGGGAAAGCAAATTATGCTCTCTGACATAGAAGTGCACAGAGAACAGAATCCGCCTGGCGGCATATTCTTCGATCCCAAAGATCCCAAAGACCTCGCTGAGAAGATGTGGAGTTTATGGGCAAATGAGAATAGTATTGAGGAAGACCGGAAACGTATGAACCGTGCGAAAGAAGATTTACCAAAGAGAAGGCTTGCTTTTGCTGAACAGTATCAGGATATGGTGTTAGGGGTTTTAAAAATGGAGATTGAGAAATGAAAAAAGTTGAAGTATTGGGTGCCTTAATTGACTGAATTATATATAATATAGTCAATCAAGTGACAATATTTATTTGAAGATGTATATTCCTCAAAAGCAATTAGAAAATCTAATAAAGTTACTCCAACCCAGCAAAGTAATTATTGTTTATGGCCCAAGGCGGTGCGGTAAGACTACTCTGAACGGCTGTTACTATTCCCATAAATGATCCAACTGAGTTATTGAATATAAAGCGGTTTCTAATTATGATAAAATAAAACCGATGAACAAATTTATAAACAGGAAATCAGATATTGATGCCATTGAGACTGAATATAGTAGAAATGGTGCGGGCTTTATAGTCATATATGGCAGGAGGAGGGTTGGTAAGACCACGCTTATTAAGGAGTTCTTAAGAGGAAAACCAGGACTCTATTTTCTTGCTGACAGGCAGATGGAGACTGAATTAATCAGGAGGCTTCAGGATTCTTTATCAGAATATTTAAATGATGCCAACCTTTCAGAAAAGGTATCAGAGACAACCACATATTTTTCTATCCTGAAGACAATGGAGATATGAGAAAACACCTTCCTTTTTGCGATTATAAGCAGGAAAGGTTTCACAAAAAGATTAATAAAGGCATCTGAAAAAGAAGGCATACTTCTCAAGAGTATATACACACATATAGATAAAGGAAATATTATGAAGATTTATGTTGCCGGACACAGGGGTCTTGTTGGTTCTGCCATTCTCAGGAAATTGAATGAGAGGGATGGAACTGAAATTGTTTGCAGGACGAGTAAAGAGCTTGACTTAAGAAATCAGGCTGATACGGAGACATTCTTTGAAGAGGAGAAGCCTGAGCAGATGTATCTTTCAGCCGCTAAGGTCGGAGGGATACTTGCGAATAATACTTATAAGGCGGAATTTATTTATGATAATACGGCGATTGCCTTAAATGTTATCAATGCCGCATATAAGAATGGGGTGAGTAAGCTTTTAAACCTTGGTTCATCCTGTATATATCCTAAACTTGCACCTCAGCCTTTGAAAGAGGAGCATTTACTTATAGGCCCTCTGGAATCAACCAATGAACCTTATGCAATTGCGAAGATTACAGCCATAAAACTTTGCAGGTATTACAATGAGCAATATGGGACAAACTATTTATCAGTGATGCCCACTAACCTTTATGGCCCTCAAGATAATTTTAATCTCGAGACATCACACGTCCTGCCTGCATTAATTAGAAAATTCCATCTTGCAAAGCTGTTGAGGAATGGGGATATTGAGGGATTAATGAATGATATGAAGACGTATCCGCTTGGTTTTGGGATTGGAAAACCCCACCCTCACCCTGACCCTCTCCCTGAGGGAGAGGGTGCTAAGTTTATTCCCTCCCCGATACTTAATGGGGGAGGGTTAGAGCCTGCCCCCGAAGTAGTAATCGGGGGGTGGGGATGGGGTTTATTTTCGGTTGAATTCATCGAAGACATCCTTAAACACCTCGGCATCACAAAGGATTCTGTCGTCTTATGGGGCAGCGGCGAACCGTACCGTGAGTTCCTATATGTTGATGACCTCGCCGATGCCTGCGTCTATCTGATGGAGAATTATGATTATAAAGACACAGGAGAGCTTGTTAATATAGGGATGGGAGAGGATATAAAGATAAAAGAACTTGCCGGCATTATAAGAGATGTTGTTGGTTTTGACGGCAGGATAGAGCATGACTTATCAAAGCCTGACGGCACTCCACGAAAACTCCTTGACATATCAAAGATCAAATCACTCGGATGGGAACCAAAGATAAGCTTAAAGGATGGAATTAATAAGACCTATGAGTGGTACTTAAAGCATTAACCTGCTTTACTTTACCTTGACACTCAGAACGATAAAACCTATTATATTAGGTAAAATTAATGATTTATCCCTAATATAATTAAAACTAATGAACAAAAATGAGATAATAACAATACTCAATGATTGGAATTTCTGGAAAGGTAAGTTGAATGTCGGTAAAGAAAGGTCATCTTATCGAAATCGAATTCAACAGTTCCTGAAGACCAACCAGATTGTAGTAATTACGGGTGCAAGGAGAAGCGGAAAATCTTATATTATGAGGCAGTCGGCAAAATCTCTGATTGCTGATGGGGTGTCTGAAAAAGAGATTTTGATGGTAAATTTTGATGATCCTAGGTTTGAGGAACTAAATACAAAAACACTCCAGGATATATATGAAACGTATCTGGAATTTCTTAATCCTAAGAGAAAACCGTATATATTTCTTGATGAGGTTCAGGAGATTGAAGGTTGGGAAAAATGGGTGAGGATGATCCATGAATTGGGTAAGGCAAATGTAATTGTCTCAGGTTCAAATGCAAGGCTTTTGAGCAGAGAATTATCAACATTGCTTACAGGCAGGCATCTCGACATAACAGTCTTTCCGCTCTCATTTAGTGAGTATCTCGATTTCAATGACGTGGCTTTCAACGATAAACTTGATGTTGTGCATAACAAGTTAGAAATAATGAGATTATTCAGAAGCTATCTTGAATTAGGTTCCTTTCCTGAGGTTGTGCTTGCAGGAGAAAAGAAACAGATATTGTTGAACTACTTTGAAGATATCTTAAATAAAGACCTGATCAGAAGATTCAAGATCAGGAAAACTGAGAAATTAAAGGGCCTTGCAAAGTTTTATTTCAGCAATATATCTTCTCCTGTGACGTTTAATTCTATAGAAAAGTTTTTGGATGTTTCCGCAGATACGGTAGAAAAATTCTCCGAATATTTTGAGACTGCGTACATGTTGTTTTTTCTCAAAAGATTTTCATTTAAAATAAAGCAACAGGAAAAAAGTCCCAAAAAGGTCTATGCTATTGATACCGGTTTAGCAAATACAGCCGGTTTTAGATTCAGTCAGAATCTGGGCAGGCTTGCAGAAAATATTGTTTTACTGGAGTTAAAAAGGCTGCAGGAAACAGACAAGGATATTGAGATATTTTACTGGAAAGATAACACTCATAGAGAAGTAGATTTTGTTATAAAAAGAGATTTAGCAGTAAAACAACTGATACAGGTTTGCTGGGATATGAACCATCATGAAACCCGAAAAAGAGAAATTCAATCGTTGAGCAAGGCGATGAAAGAGTTTAAATTAGATGAAGGATTAATTATTACAGAAGATTACGAAGGTGAAGAGAAGATAGAAGAAAAAAGGATAAGATATGTTTCTTTGTGGCAATGGCTGATACAAAATTCAAATCCTAATATAGAACAATGAAACTTTCCGTCATCACCCCATCTTTTAATCAGGGCAAATACATAGAGCAGACGATTCAGAGTGTCCTGAATCAGAAAGGTGCTTTTGAGATTGAACATCTGATTATAGACGGCGGGTCAGCGGATGGTACTTTAGATATATTGAAAAGATACAACGGCAGGATAGACTGGGTTTCTGAGAAAGACCGTGGTCAGTCTCATGCAATAAATAAAGGGTTTAATAAGGCAAAGGGCGATATAATCGGATGGCTCAATTCTGATGATTTGTATGAAGATGGGGCATTGCAAAAGATAGTCTCAGTTTTCTCCAACAATGAGGATTGTCAGTGGATAGCGGGCAGGTGCCGAATTATAGATGAAGATGGCATGGAGATACGAAAGGCAGTTACCGGATATAAGAATAAGTGGCTTGGAAGGTATAGTTATGACAGGCTTCTTGTTGAAGATTTTATTTCCCAACCGGCAGTATGGTTCAGAAAATCATTCCTTAATGAGGTTGGGCTGTTAGATGAAAACCTGCACTACACGATGGACTATGATTTGTGGCTTAGAATGGGTGCGAAAGCAGAGCCTTTCATAATCAACGAATACCTTGCATCATTTCGTTTCTATTCCGGTTCTAAAACAGGCGGCGAATTAAATAAGTCCCTTAACGAAGTTCACCGGCTCTGCCGCCGTTATGCAAAAGGCAGGAAGAATATTCTTATGGGGAACTGGATGTACAGGATGAAGATACGGATTGGGTATGGCCTTATGAGCTGCGTTGGAAGGTGAAAAAAAATCATTATTATTGTATGATGAATTTAAATGAATCAGGACAACGAAAAACCCCACCCTCACCTTAATCCTCTCCCTGAGGGAGAGGAAATTCCCCTCCCCTTCAAGGGGAGGGTTAGTAAAAATCAGCGGGACAAGAATGTCCCGCCTATCCTCAATCTATGCGTGGATAGGCGGGGTTTTCTTACCCCGCCGGAAAGGATTTTTGGGTGAAGTTAAATAGATAAAAGGAGTTGTTTGACAGAAGTGTTGTCTGCAAATTTGGGATCATAAATGCCTCTAAAAGAAGTTATCATAGTAATCCCCGCTTATAATGAAGAAAAGAATATAGAACCTCTAATAAGAAATATCAAGACTAAAGTTTCTGATATTGATATTCTTGTGGTTGATGACGGTTCTCTTGATCGTACAGCAAGAGTTGCAGAAGATTCGGGTGCTATAGCATTACGTCTGCCTTTTAATATGGGTTATGGCGCTGCACTGCAAACCGGCTTCAAGTATGCACTTATGAAGAGGTACAGATATGCGATCCAGATGGATGCCGATGGACAGCATGACCCTGAATCAATCAGGTTATTACTGAATGAAATAAGAAAAGAGGAAGTGGATGTGGTAATAGGTTCCAGATTTCTTGATGATAAAAACGTTTATAAATCTCCAATAGTACGTAAGATAGGGATAGGGTTATTTGGAAAGATTGCATCAATAGTTACAGGCATGACTGTGTCGGATCCGACTTCAGGATTTCAGGCGTTGAACAGGGATGCCCTCCGTTTTTATTCGAGTAAATACTATCCGGTTGATTATCCTGATGCAGATGTGATCATTATGCTTTACAGGGCCGGTTTGCGTGTAAAAGAGGTTTCTGTAGTTATGCATAACAGGCTGGAAGGCACTTCTATGCATAGCGGAATAATAAAACCTATGTATTATGTTTTTAAGATGTTTCTATCCATGTTCGTTACGCTTTTGAGAAGAGATAAATTTGTCAGACGTGTTGTACGGAGGGAGGAGATTAAGCATGCCGCTTCACCAAAAGATATTTGCCATAAGCATTAGTGTTTTACTTTTTATCGTTATTATTGACCTTGTAAGGAGGCGTAAGTTACGGGAGGAATTTTCATGGCTATGGCTTCTAACAGGGGCCGGTGTAATAGTGCTTGCAGTATGGTATGACTTGCTGAACCTTATAACAAGGGCAATTGGTGCGGTACTTCCTACAACAACACTCTTTCTGTTCGGCGGTATCTTTTTTATGGTAATAAATCTTTATTATGCAACCAAGATTTCAAGCCTGCACAACCATGTGAAAGACCTGGCACAGCATGTGGCGATACTTGAGACAGAGATAAAGAGGCTTGGAGAAAAATGAAGAATATTTCTGATACAAAGCTGAAGTGGATTATCCTTGGGATAATAACATTTTTATCTTTTATAGTTCGCATATCAACTGCCAGCGTATTTGTTACATATCCTGATTCAGCGTTATATCTTTCCTTCGCAAAATCCATACTAAACGGGAGGTTATTTTTTGATTTTGCCGGGGGTAATAATACTATTCTGCCGCCACTTTATTCTTTGGTTATTGCATTTTTCTCATTATTCACCGGAAATATTGAGAAAGCTGGAGTGCTGGTTTCTATTCTGTCAGGGGCCATTCTGATAATTCCAGTATTCTATATTGCCAAAACTGTTTACAATGAAAAGGCTGCATGGGTCAGCACTGCATTTGTATTCTTCAGCCCTATCCTAATTAACTGGTCAACGTCTATGCTGACGGAATCTCTATTTATCACACTATTTATATCAGGGATTGCCGGATGCCTTTATGGTATTGAAAATAAGAAGTTGCTATTTATTTTAGTTTCCGGTGGATTAATTGGTCTGTCATATATGACGAGAGTTGTCGGTATTGTTGTCATACCGGTTCTCGGGATTTGGATGTTAATCCATTATTTCAGTGTGAGAAAACCTGCTGATAATAAAACCGGCATGAATTGGAAAGATGCATTAGTTCCTGTAATAGTTTTTTCAATAGGTTTTATACTTGTAACAGGACTTTATCTG
This sequence comes from Nitrospirota bacterium, assembly GCA_016212215.1. Taxonomy (NCBI): domain Bacteria; kingdom Pseudomonadati; phylum Nitrospirota; species Nitrospirota bacterium. The sequence goes on along the minus strand of JACRGV010000011.1, from coordinate 2,817 downwards.
GTTAAATTACACTCATTCTACGGTTACTGGACCATTGCCGGTTCCTATGGAAGTATAAAAGGTACAATAGCTTATGAAGGCGCTGCAACTCCTGCAGGTTGGGAAAACATAAAAAAAGGTGCTGTGAAAGAGAGTGCTTTATTAAGACTGGTGAAGAAAATATTATTAAACCTTCAAAATTATTCATTAGCTTTACTTGCTATGCTTACAATCGGCACCATATTTGTAATTGCCGGTTTATTATTCAGGTGGAAGGTGCTCTATTTAGTTTCAGTAATAGTAGTCTATTTTAGCGCACTGCTTGTGCAACCTCTGTCTCCTATGATAGATGAGCGGATAAGGTATCTGTCACCTGTGTTTCCATTGTTATTGATTATTGTTTCCGCCGGGATTTTACGGATTGGAGATTTGATTAAATCCCAAGAGACAAGGAAGATATTGGTTCCTGCAATGATCGTTTTGGTCCTGCTTTCCTTTACCTTACACCTTATCCTGTTTCCGGTGAAATTACATTTCATGGGAAAAATAGATGATAAGTATGTAAGAGAAACAGTCGGGCTATGGATGAAGAAAGAACTACCTCATCCGCTAAGGGTTATGTCAAGAAAACCTTTTATGCCCTATTATGCTGATGCGATATGGTTTAATACGCCTGCTACGTATATTGAAATGCTTCAACTGGCAAAGGAAAAGTCAGTGGATTATATTGTCCTTGAAAGGGAATTTGAGTATGAAAGAAGACCTGAACTCCGATTCTTATTTTACCCTAAACAAGTACCGCCTGAATTATCATATATCGGAGGGCTACAGAGTCCTAAAACAGGTGAAGTATATATTGCCTTATACAGGATAAACAGGGAAATAGGCAAACAAGTTAATTAAGTAAAAATCTATTATGCACAATAAATAAGACGATGAACAAAGGAATGTTGCGTATATGTTATTTCGGCACCTACTCAATGGAAGAGGGGTATCCGAGGAACAGGGTGATTATTGATGGACTGCGTAAAAATGGTGTAGATGTTGTTGAATGTCATGAGGATTTCTGGAAGGATACATCACAAAAGTTAGAAGGGGTAAAGGCCGGTAGTGGAATCGTTAAGATGTTGTACAGGCTTTTGCTTGCCTATTCAAAACTAATAAGCAAATTCATGCGTGTTGGCCATTACGATGCAATCATTGTCGGCTATGCCGGTCATATAGATATATTTCTTGCAAAGGTCTTAAATCTCTTCAGAAGAAAACCTCTCATCTTTGATGCCTTCCTGTCACTCTACGATACCGCAGTAATGGACAGACGCATTGTCCGTCAGGGTTCATTCAAGGCAAAATTACTGCGGTTTCTTGATACATGGTCATGCAGACTGGCAGACGCAGTCCTGTTGGATACTCAGGCACATATTGAATATTTTGTAAAAGAGTTTGGCCTGCCTGCAGGGAAGTTCTTTGCAGTGCCGGTTGGGTCGGCTTTATCCTCTTACCAAGCAAATTCCTCCCCCCCTTGCGGGGGGAGGTCAGGAGGGGGGGGGAATGGCAAAGATAAATTTGAAATCCTCTACTTCGGCTCCTACATACCTCTTCACGGAGTAGATGTTATCATCCATGCTGCTAAGATATTGCAGGATGAAAAACCCCACCCTCACCTTAATCCTCTCCCTGAGGGAGAGGAGATTTCCCTCCCCTTCAAGGGGAGGGATAGGGTGGGGATGGGGTCATATTCGAGTAAAGTTGAAATAGTCTTTACCATGATAGGCACAGGACAGCTCCTGCCGGCAATGAAACAACTTGCGTCTGACCTTGAATTAAAGAACATAAATTTTATAGATAGATTCGTCGAAGAAAAGGAACTAATTAAATATATCCAGCGAGCTGACATTTGCCTCGGTATATTCGGCAAGACGGAAAAGGCATTAAGGGTTATACCTTGTAAAGTCTACAACTGTCTGCAAATGGGCAGATCGCTTATTACCGGAAATACGGTTGCAACCGAGGGCATTCTAAAACATAAGGAGAATGCCTTTTTGTGCAGGCCGGGTGACCCTGATGATCTCGCAAGAGGTATCACAGAACTCAAGAATGATGCTAATCTAAGAGAACATATTGGGGCTAATGGATATAAATATTTTGAGAATAACTTTTCTGTTGAGGCAATCGGGAAAAGGGTGTTGAATAGTATTACTTCAACTATAAAGAGGTGATTGAAATCAGAAGCCGGATTGAACGCTATAAGAGGATAATCCATTCTGTTTATTCTTATAAAAGAAAGCAAACAATACTGAATTATCCACCCTATATTCTTTGGATTGAACCTACAAATTACTGTAATCTTGAATGTGTCATGTGCCCGAATGTCAAGACTCCTAAGGATACAAAGGGGTATATGGAGCTTGGTCTTTTTAAAAAGATTATTGATGATGTCCACAATTATATTTTTGATATTAATCTCTTCCTTGGCGGGGAGTCTCTTTTACATAAAGATATAGCCTCTATGATTTCTTATGCAACTGACCGTGGGATAAAGGTCTGCCTGCATACAAATGCCACTATGTTGAGTAAGAAAACAGCGGAGGATATTCTGGATGCTGGACTGGATATGATCAGCATCTCATTTGATGGATATGAAAAAGAGGTATATGAATCCATCCGGGTGAAGGCAAATTTTGATAAAACATTAAACAATATTATCAGCTTCCTGAATGAGAAAAAGAGGAGAGGTAGTAAAAAACCATACACAGTATTTCAGATTATTGAATTTAATGACCCTGATACAAAATCGCCTGAAGATGTAAAGCGTGCCTTTTATAATCAGTTTGAAGG